>NZ_SISL01000044.1:0-23947 GCF_004307965.1 Verrucosispora sp. SN26_14.1
CGGCGGCAGCGTCAGATTTGTATACGAGACAGGGCCGCGACCGCCGGCGACGCCAGGAGCGGCAGCAGCGCGACGCACCCGGCGAGCAGAACGGCCGGGACCGTCCGCCTGCCACCGCTGGGGGCCGCCGAGAGCGGACGAGTCGCACCGGCGGGCCGTACGACGAGACTCCGGCAGGCGAGAAGACGCACAGTGACGGTCGATGGCGCGCGGACGGCAAGAAATGGCACAACCTCGCCATCCCGAGCCGATCCGCCCCCGCCCGAAACAGACACCATCGAGCCGGCCCAGTCAGACACAGGCCGCGCAGACACACGCCGCGTCGAAGCGGGAGGAACAAATCTGATCAACGACCGGAGGGACATGCCGCGATCCTGACCGGACGGACCGCTACCCGCCGCCCCACACCCGTCGCCTGTGGACAGCGGAGCCTCTTGTGGACAGGCCGCGCCGGAGAAGTTGATCTGCTATGGCCCGGCCTGCGGCGGGGCCCCGGGCGTCGACAGACGACCTAGGCTCGACCTGGTGACGCGTGATTGGTACGCCTGGCACGACCAGTACGCCGACCCGGCCTCACCGCTGTCCCGGCGGGTGGCGGAGGTGCGTACCCGCGTCGGCGCGGCGCTGGACGAGGCACGGCCCGGACGCCTTCGGGCTGTCAGTCTCTGCGCCGGTCAGGGACGCGACGTGATCCCGGTGCTGGCGGCGCACCCGCGCGGCGCCGACGTGACGGCACGGTTGGTGGAACTCGATCCGCGCAACGTCGAGGTGGCGCGGGCGGCGGTGGCGCGGGCCGGGCTCTCCGGGGTCGAGGTGGTGCGGGGTGACGCGGCACGCACCGACGCGTACGCGGGGATGGTCCCGGCCGACCTGGTGCTGGCCTGCGGCGTCTTCGGCAACATCACCGAGTCGGACGTCCGGTCCACGGTGGGCCACTGTGCGTCGCTCTGCGCCACCGGCGGCACGGTCTTCTGGACGCGGCACCGGCGAGCACCGGATCTGGTGCCGGCCATCTGCGACTGGTTCGCCGAGGAGGGCTTCGCCCCGGTGGCGGTCAGCTCGCCGGCGCACGGGGTGGGGGTGGGCACGCACCGGTTCCTCGGAACTCCCCGACCGCTGCCGAGCGGGGTGACGATGTTCGAGTTCACCGGGCGGCCGACCGGGGACGTCGACCGCTGACCGGACACGGTGGACGGATCGCGGCGGTGGGGGCCACCGGCGATGCCCGTCCGGGCGGCGACGGACGGATCAGCCGCCGAAGCCGGAGTCGGCGGGGAGGGAGATGTCCGGCTTCTCCAGCTCCTCGACGTTGACGTCCTTGAACGTCATGACGCGGACGTTCTTCACGAACCGGGCCGGACGATACATGTCCCACACCCACGCGTCGTGCATCTCGACCTCGAAGTAGACCTCGCCGTCGGAGTTACGCACGTGCAGGTCGACCTGGTTCGCCAGGTAGAACCGGCGCTCGGTCTCCACCACGTAGGAGAACTGACGGACGATGTCGCGGTACTCCCGGTAGAGCTGGAGCTCCATCTCGGTCTCGTACTTCTCGAGATCTTCCGCGCTCATCGCACTCCGCCTTCCATGACCACATCTTCCCCCACCGACGCCGGAGGCCGAGGCTGCTCGCCCAACGCCACGCCGACGGTACCCCCTACGGCGGCTGAGCGCTCCATCGGCTCGTCCGGGCTTGCACCCATCGGTCGCCGGGAGCGTGGCGGCCGACCGTCCCGCCCTGAGACGGCGGCCACGTTGACATACGAGAACCGGTGCTGGAGGCACGGCCCACGGTCGCGCAACGCCGCGCTGTGCTCCGCGGTGACGTACCCCTTGTGCTCGGCGAATCCGTAGCCGGGATGCACCGCGTCCAGCTCCACCATGATCCGGTCCCGGGTGACCTTGGCGAGCACGCTCGCCGCCGCCACGCAGGCGGCCACCCGGTCGCCCTTCCACACGGCCAGCCCGGGCACGCCCAGCCCGTCCACGCCGAACCCGTCGGTCAGCACGTACTCCGGGCGTACCGTCAGCGAGGCGAGCGCCCGACGCATGGCGGCCAGGTTGCACACGTGCAGCCCCCGGGCGTCGACCTCCTCGGCCGGGACGACCACCACCGCGTACGCCAGGGCACGCGCGACGACCTCGTCGTACACCCGCTCCCGACTGGCCGCGGTGAGCAGCTTGGAGTCGGCCAGTCCGTCGATCTCGCCGCGTCGCCCCTCGGGCAGGATCGCGGCGGCGGCCACCAGCGGCCCGGCGCAGGCTCCCCGACCGGCCTCGTCGGCACCGGCGACGTGCCGGAAGCCCCGTCGTTGCAGGGCACGTTCCAACGCGTAGAGACCGGCGTCGCGGCGCACCACGGTGCGGGGCGGGGTCAGCATGCCGCACCCGAGGTCCGGGGCGAGCCGGGGGCGAGCACCCGGGCCAGCAACTGCGGCAGGTCCTGCGGGTAGTACCGCTCGTCGGTGTCGGCCAGCTCCGCCGCCGACCACCACCGGTGGCCGTCCACGCTGCCCCGCTCGATCTCGTTGAAGCCCGCGGTGTCGACCTCGTGCGCCGCCACCCGCACGAGGAAGAACTGCTGCTCCTGCCGATACCACACCCCGTCGAAGGGGAACTCGATCAGATCGGCGTGCACCGGCTCGCCGATCTCGGCCACGGACAGCCGCAATCCGGTCTCCTCGGCCAGCTCACGGGCGGCACCCTCGGCGTACGTCTCCCCGGGGTCGAGCCCACCGCCGGCGGTGAACCACCAGCGTCCGTGCTCCGGTCGGGCCGGATCGACGCCACGGAAGAGCAGCAACCTGCCCTCCGCGTCGACCAGGAGCACGCGGGCAGCGCGCCTCGGGGTATAGACCGTCACGGCAATAGCCTGCCAGACCCCGCCGACAACTCCCACGCCACCCGTTGCCGGGCGCCCGGGGTCAGGGTTGCGGGATCGACTCGAACTGCTCGGGCACGGTCAGCAGGGTGGCCCGATCGACCGGCCAGAAGATCGTGAAGGCCCGACCCACCACGTCCTGCTCGGGGATGGTGGCCGTGTCGATGTTCTGCCCGGACTGCTGGTAGTGCTCCAGCGAGTCGCCGGAGGCGGACCGGTGGTCGCCCATCACCCAGAGCCGGCCCGGCGGCACCTGGACGTCGAACTCCTGGTCCGCCGGCTTGTCGCGCCGTCCGTCGAAGGAGAAGATGTACGGCTCGTCCAGCGGCGTGCCGTTGATCGTCAGCCGGTCCTGGTCGTCGCAGCAGACGATCCGGTCGCCGCCGACGCCGATCACGCGCTTGATGAAGTCCTCCCCCGCCGGGTTGCCACTCCACTCGACCGGCGCCTTGAAGACGATGACCTCGCCCCGGTGCGGTGACCGGAAGTTGTACACCAGCTTGTTGACCAGCACCCGATCGTCGATCTTGAGAGTGTTCTCCATCGACGGCGAGGGGATGAAGAAGGTCTGCAGTACGAAGGCACGCACCAGTACCGCGACCACGATCGCCACCCCCAGAAGGATGGGCAGTTCCTTCCAGAACGAATGGCGCGACTTGTCGGTCTGCTCGTCAATCACGGAAGGAGCCTACGTTGCCGGGTCGAGGACCACCGTCCGGAACGCGCGAGAACGGTCAGCGTGGCCGCGATGGGGAGGATCAGGACGACGTCTCCCACCGGTGCGGGTCGGACCGGCGGCGCGGCGCCGTCGGCACCGGCGGCCGGAGCGACACCGGCGAACGTCTCCGGGATCGGCAGCGAGTGCCAGCGGTTCGACGGCCAGACCACCGCGAACGCCCGCCCCACCACGTTGTCGATCGGCACCGGGCCCTGGCAGCGCGCGTCCTGCGAGACCAGGCGGTGGTCACCCAGCACGAATATCTGCCCCGGTGGTACGACGATCTCCTCGAACCGCCGGGAGCGGCACTCCTCAGGGTTCGGCGGCAGGTCCAGCGGCGAGTCCCGCAGCACGTACGCCGACTCGTCCAGCGGGGTGCCGTTGACGAGTACCCGACCCTGGTCGTCGCAGCAGCTCACCCGGTCGCCGGGTAGCCCGATGACGCGCTTGATGAAGTCCTTCTCGCCGGGTCGGCCGTCACCGACCAGGTCACCGATGGTGCGGCCGAGCTTGTCGGCGAAGCTGGTGGGCGGCTGCGGGTCGACCTGCGGCACCCACTGCTCGGTGCCACGGAAGACGACCACCTCGCCGCGTTCCGGGTCGCGCATGGTGTAGACGACCTTGTTGACCAGCACCCGGTCGTTGACCAGCAGCGTGTCCTCCATCGACCCGGAGGGGATGAAGAACGCCTGGAGCAGGAAGGTGCGGATCAGCACCGCGAGGCAGAACGCGACGACGAGCAGCAGCGGCAGCTCCTGCCAGAGTGGCATCTGCGGTTTGCTGCGCCGGGTGCGTCGTCGCCACGGATCGACCGCGCCGCTGTCGTCAAGCGCCTGTACCACGCCCACTCCCCGGTCCGCAGAAACGACTACCGCCCGGAAGTCTCATCGAGACCTCCCGGGCGGCAGTGGGGTTCATCCGCCTGTCCGGCGGATCACCGGCCCGCTGCGCCCGTACCGACCAGGGTAGTGCGGTCTGGCCGGTACGGCATACGCGCAGTTCGGGCGGCGTGGCGTAGCGCGATGTCAGCTGGGCTGCTTCTCGCGCAGCTCCTTGATCTTGGCCTTCTTGCCCCGCAGCTCGCGCAGGTAGTAGAGCTTGGCGCGGCGGACGTCACCACGGGTCACGACCTCGATCCGGTCGATCGCCGGGCTGTTGACCGGGTAGGTCCGCTCGACACCCACACCGAAGCTGAGCTTGCGGACGGTGAACGTCTCGCGCAGCCCGTCGCCCTGGCGGCGGATGACGACGCCCTGGAAGATCTGGACCCGGGACCGGTTGCCCTCGACGACTCGGGCGTGCACCTTGACGGTGTCACCGCCACGGAAGTCGGGCAGGTCGGTGCGCTTCGACTGGGCGTCAAGGGCGTCCAGGATGTTCATCGTGTAGTCCTCGTGAGGCTCACGGCGCACCGTCACTCGGCGCGCGGATGGGTGATACTGATCTCCGGTGGTGGCCGGCCGGAACCGACCCCGGTCGGGGATCCTCGCAGCCGTTCACGGCGTGGGCGACTGCGGCAACCCCCCTACTTTGCCACATCCGCCCCGGGCACCTGAAATCCGGCCCGGTCCAGCGCCGCGACGTCCCGCTTGTCGAGGCTGCTCGGGTCGACCGCGGCCAGCATGTCCGGACGACGCCGACCGGTCCGTGTCAGCGCCTCGTCCCGACGCCACCGGGCGATCCGGCCGTGGTCGCCGGAACGGAGGACCGCCGGCACCTCCAGATCACGCCAGGTCGCCGGCTTGGTGTACATCGGCGCCTCCAGCAACCCGTGCGCGTGCGACTCGTCGTCCAACGAGCCGGCGTTGCCGAGGACGCCGGGCAGCAGGCGGGTCACCGCCTCCAGGATCACCAGCACCGCGACCTCGCCGCCGAAGAGCACGTAGTCGCCGAGGCTGACCTCGGTCACCGGCATCCGGGTCGCGGCGTGGTCGAGCACCCGCTGGTCGATGCCCTCGTACCGGCCGCAGGCGAACAGCAGGCGCGGCTCGGCGGCCAACTCGTGCGCCAGCGCCTGGGTGAACGGCACACCGGCCGGGGAGGGCACCAGGAGGCGGGGCGGGGCTGCCTCCGGTGGGGCCAGTGCGTCCAGGGCCGCGCCCCACGGCTCGGGCCGCATCACCATGCCGGGACCGCCGCCGTACGGGGTGTCGTCGACGGTGCGGTGCACGTCGTGCGTCCAGGTCCGCAGGTCGTGTACGGCCAGCCGGAGCGTGCCGTGGGACCGGGCCCGGCCGACCAGGGACAGGTCCAGCGGGGCGAAGTACTCCGGGAAGATCGACACGATGTCGACGCGCATCAGGGGTACTCCCGGATCTACAGGTCGAGCAGGCCGCCGGGCGGGTCGACCACCACACGACCTCCGGCGAGATCGACCTCGGGGACGATCTCCTTGACGAACGGGATCAGCGCGGTGCCCCCCTCGGGGCGGCGCAGCACCAGCAGGTCGGAGGCGGGAGCGTGGTCGATCCGGGCCACCTCGCCGAGGCGCTCGCCGTCGGTGGTGACCACGGCCAGACCCACCAGTTGGTGGTCGAGGAACTCCTCCGGGTCCTCCGGCGGGGCGACGCCGGCGCTGTCCACCGCGATCAGGGTGCCGCGCAACACCTCCGCGACGTCGCGGTCCAGCACCCCTTCGAAGGCGACGAGCATCCGCCCCTGGTGCCAACGGGCCGACTCCACGGTCAGCTCGTCGGGCACCTCGAAGGGCACCCCGGGAGCGGCAGGCGCAGCGCCTCGCCCGTTCGCGGCCTTCGCCCCCGCCATGGTGGTCAACACCATGCCGGGGGCGAACCGCGTCTCGGGCTCGTCCGTCCGCACCTCCACGGTGACCTCACCGCGGATGCCGTGCGGCTTGCCGATCCTGCCGACGATGAGCAGCATCAGTACGAGTCGACGATGTCGACGCGCACGCCGCGCCCACCGATGGAGCCGATCACCTGGCGCAGCGCCTTGGCGGTCCGGCCGGACCGCCCGATCACGGTGCCCAGGTCCTCGGGGTGCACGCGGACTTCGAGCCGCTTGCCCCGACGGGAGTCGACCATCCGGACGCGCACGTCATCGGGGTGGTCGACGATGCCCTTGACCAGGTGCTCCAACGCCGGCCGCAGCGCCATGTCAGGCCTGCTCGCCGGACTCGGCGGCGGCGGGCTCCTCGGCCTTCGGCGCGTCGGCCTTCGGGGCCTCGGCCTCGGCGGCCTTGGCGGCCTTCTTCGCCGGCTTGGCCGGCGTCTCGGCCAGGCCGGCGGCGGCCTTCGCCTCGGCCTCGTACGCCGCCTTACGGTCGGCCCGCTCGGCGGCGACCTTCAGCGGCGGCGGGGCCGGCAGGCCCTTGTACTTCTGCCAGTCACCGGTCAGCTCCAGCAGCCGCTGCACCGCCTCGCTCGGCTGGGCGCCGACGGACAGCCAGTACTGGACCCGCTCCGACTTGACCTCGATCACCGAAGGGTCTTCCTTCGGCTGGTAGATCCCGACGAACTCGATCGCCCGGCCGTCGCGCTTGGTGCGCGAGTCGGCGACGACGATGCGGTACTGCGGGTTGCGGATCTTGCCCATCCGCAGGAGCCGGATCTTTACGGCCACGGTTGTTTCGCTCCTGTTGCGATATCACCGGCCCGGTATGGGCGGTGTGCATGGGTGAACGCCGACCGGCACAGTGGGGTTGGGCCGGAGACCGCTCGGGTGGACTGGCGACGCGCCCGGGTTAGAGGGCGCCGGACACGCGCCGGATACCAGCCAGCCATTCTGCCAGATCGGTCCAGGATCCCTCACACCGGACCTGCCTCCGTCACCGACCATCATCCGAACGTGACCGGGAACACATCCGGCCGGCGGGGTCAGCGGACCGGCGGACGGTCCCATCCGGGCGGCAACTCCGGCGGGACGGTCCACTCCCGCGGCGGGACGAAGTCGCACCAGACGCCGTCGAACGGGAACTCGCCCGCCTCGGCGGTCCGGATGGCCCGCTTGCCCTCGGCCCGGACCGCCGCCTCGTCCGACACCCAGTAGTGATCCGGGAAGGCGAGCCGCTCGGTGAACTCGTCCTCGTCCTTCCACTGCCAGCTCCGGTCGGGACGCACCACCACGTCGAGGTCCTGGTCCACGATGTCGACGCCGGCCAGGTCGCCGTCGTCCCAGCGGACCCCGGGCTCCTCCAGGTTGACGTACCAGTGGGCGAAGCACCCCTGCGCGTCCTGGAACCACCACACCGAGTGGGCGGCACCCGTCGGCAGGAACTTCAGCAGCGGCGGTCCCATCCACCGGCCGGTCGCCAGCCGGTACGTCGAGACGACCCACTCGGCGAACGGGACGCCCCGCATGCCCACGCCGGCCTCGGTCACCTCGCCGGCCACCGCCGTGTCCCGGGCCAGCCAGAGGAGCAGGCCCCGCTCATCGTCGCTGACAACGCGCATCGGGCGCACCCAACCGATCCGGCCTCGCCGGACGTTGCGGTGCACGATCAGGCGGCCCGGTGCGAACCTCACTGTGGTGTCCGGCGCCTCAGTACGCGCGGGCCAGGATGGCGAGCAGGTCGGGCTCGTCCTCGGTGTCCGGCACCGACCCGTCGGCACGGACCAGACAGCGGACCGTCACGCCCTGCCCGTTGGCCTTCGCCTCGCCCTCCACACCGACCGCCGACCACGGCACCCGGGCCCAACCGGTGCCCGCCGCCTCCAGCGCCTCGTCCAGCGTCGCCACGTCGACCGTGCGCGACTGGCGGAAGGCCAGCGCCTGGTCGTGCAGGGCCTGCTGGTCGGCATCCAGAGCGGCGAGTACGGCACCGACCACGTCGGCCACCGCCGTGGGTGCCTTCGACCCGTCGGTGCGCCGCACCACGACCGCGTTCCCGGCGGCCAGGTCGCGGGGACCGACCTCGACGCGTACCGGATAGCCACGCAGCTCGGCGTCGACGGCCCGGCGGCCGAACGGCGTGTCGGTCCGGTCGTCGAGCGTCACCCGGACACCGGCGTCACGCAGGGCGTCGCGGAGCTTGGCCGCCGCCGCACCCACGCCGTCGCCGTCCTTGACCACCATCACGTACGCCTGGACCGGCGCCAGCCTCGGCGGCACCCGCAGCCCGTTGTCGTCGCCGTGGCACATGATCAGACCGCCGAGCATCCGGGTGGAGGTGCCCCAGGAGGTGGTCCAGGCGTGTTCCCGGCCGCCCTCGGCGGAGGAGTAGCTGATGTCGAACGCCTTGGCGAAGTTCTGCCCGAGCTCGTGGCTGGTGCCGAGCTGGAGCGCCTTGCCGTCGCCCATCATGCCTTCGCAGGTGTACGTGGCGGTCGCCCCGGCGAATCGCTCACGGGCCGTCTTGAGCCCGACCACGACCGGGATGCCGAGCACGTTCACCATCAGGTCCTCGTACGCCTCGTGCAGGATCTTGCGGGCGTACGCGCGGGCGTCGGCGCGGGTGGCGTGCGCGGTGTGCCCCTCCTGCCAGAGGAACTCGCTGGTCCGCAGGAAGACCCGGGGCCGCAACTCCCACCGGACCACGTTGGCCCACTGGTTGAGCAGCAGCGGCAGGTCCCGGTACGAGTCGATCCACTTGGCCATGAACTCGCCGATGACCGTCTCGCTGGTGGGCCGGACCACGACCGGCTCGGCCAACTGCTTGCCACCACCGTGGGTGACCACCGCCAGCTCCGGCGAGAAGCCCTCGACGTGCTCGGCCTCACGCTTGAGGTAGCTCTCCGGGATGAACAGCGGGAAGTATGCGTTCTCCGCCCCGGCCGCCTTGATCCGGTCGTCCATCTCGGCCTGCATCCGCTCCCAGATGGCATAGCCGGCCGGTCGGATCACCATGGTCCCCCGCACCGGCCCGTTGTCGGCCAGCTTCGCCTTTGCGATGAGGTCCTGGTACCAGCGGGGAAAATCCTCCGCCCGGGGAGTCAGCACACGCGCCATGACCGCACATCCTATGCGCCCCTCCCGTCCCCTCCCCGGCTCCCACCCCACCACCCCGAGTTGATCAAGAAGTTCGGGTCGCCGTCGGGCGCGGAACCTGGCCCGAACTTCTTGATCAACCGCGACCCCCACCGGGTGGCCGGAGAGGTCAGCGGAGGACGGCGCCGCGGAGGACGAGGCGGGTGGGGGTGCGCAGGGCGTTCAGGTCTCGGCGGGGGTCCTCGGCATAGACGGAGAGGTCGGCGAGGCCGCCCTCGACGAGGCCGGGGAAGCCCAACCAGGCACGGGCACCCCAGGAGGCGGCGGCGAGCACGTCCGTGCGGGACATGCCGGCCTGCTCGTGCAGCAGCAGCATCTCCTCGACGGCGAGGCCGTGGTCGATGCCACCGCCCGCGTCGGTGCCCACGTAGATCGGCACCCCCGCCTCGTACGCGGCGCGCACCACCTGCGGAAAGCGGTCGCGCAGGGCGATCATGTGGTCGGCGTACCCGGGGAACTTGGGTCGGGCCTGGTCGGCGATGCCGCCGAAGGTGCGAATGTTGATCATGGTGGGGATCAGCGCGGTGCCCTGCCGGGCCATCAGGTCGATCAGGTCGAGGCTCAGCCCGGTGCCGTGCTCCACCGAGTCCACCCCGGCCCGCACCATGATCTCCACGGCCGACTCGCTGAAGGTGTGCACGGCGGCGCGTACCCCGGCGGCGTGCGCGGCGGTCACCGCGGCGGTCATCGTCTCCGCGTCCCAGGCCGGCGCCAGGTCGCCGACGCCCCGGTCGATCCAGTCGCCGACCAGCTTGACCCAGCCGTTCCCGGCGGCGGCCTGCGTCGCCACGGCGGCGGTCACCTCGGCCGCGTCGACCTCCATCCCGATGTCCCGCAGGTACCGCCTGGGCGGCGCGACGTGCCGGCCGGCGCGGGCCAGTCTCGGCAGGTCGGGCTCGTCCTCCAGCTCCGGGTACGGGAAGGGCGAACCGGCGTCCCGGATCGCGAGGACACCGGCGTCCCGGTCGGTACGGGCCAACGCGCGGGCGTGGTCGAGCGAGGCGATCGGCGTACCGCCCCGGGCGATGCCGATGTGGCAGTGCGCGTCGACCAGCCCCGGCAGCACGAAGCCGCCGTCGACCACCGTCTCGGCGCCGGGCACCGGGTCGAAGGTGACCCGGTCGCCGACCAGCCACAGGTCGCGCACCTCGTCGTCGGGCAGGAGCACACCACGCACGTGCAGAGCCATGTGACAGTCCTACCCGATCATCGGGTCCCCGCGGCCGTCAGGGCAGGTGGAGAGCCTGTGCGACGGTCCTGCCGCCCCGCCGGGGGACGACGGACATTGCCCGACGACCCGTGTACGGGACACATCGGATCACATTACGGGAAATTGTTTCTCCCGACCGGGGATCGGCACGGGCGAGGCTTTCTTGTGGTCACGTCGATAGGTAATCTTTGCCTCGCCGCATGACGGCCGTTCCTCGACCATAGGAGCCGCGAAAATGATCGAGGCCATCGTTTCCGCCGCACTACTCAAGATCGCCGAAGGGTCCGGAGGAGCGATCGTCGACGCCATTCGTCAGCGATTCCTCCGCCGGAACGAGCCGGAAGAGGTCGTCGGGGCCCTGGACCGGACGGCACACCGGGTTCCCTCCGACGAGGACACCGCGCGACTGGTCGAGGTGCTCTCGGCGTACGCGGCCGAGGATCCACGGCTGCTGGAGGCGCTCCGGCAGGTGTCGGTGTCGACCGGCGCGGTCAACTCGGTCACCTCCAGCACAGTGGGCAAGCTCGTCCAGGCGCAGAACGTCGGCGACGTCACCATGTGATCAGCGGGCCGAGCCGGAAGCCTCCCGATCGCCGCCAGGAATCCGTCTGCCGGAAAGGGCGAAGGTATGGTCCCCGCCGACGAGAACACGCCACGCAACGTCGCCAAGGAACTCACCGCCAACCAGGTGCTGCAGGTGGGTACGTCGGGGGCGATCTACGTCCAGCAAACACGGTCGACGATGTGGTCGGCGGAAATTCCACGCATGCTTCCCGGTGGAATCGGAAGAATCGTCGGCCGCCATCATCTCCTCCAGGCAATGGACGAGGCCATGAGCGAACCCGGATCACGGTCCTGCATGCTCTGGGGACTGGCCGGCTCGGGAAAGACCACCCTGGCCCTGGCCTGGGCGAGTTCGCGCATCGACAACTACCCCGACGGTCAGTTCTTCGTCGACATGCGGGCGTACTCCGGCACGCCACCGGTCGAGTCCCGGGACGCGGTGCGCACGTTCCTGGCCACGCTCGGGATCACCCGGGGCGACCTGCCGGACAACGAGGACGAGTGGGGCAACGTGTTCCGGTCCGCCACCGCCGGTCGGCGGTGCCTCGTCATCGTCGACAACGTGGGCTCCTACGACCAGGTGCGTGACCTCGTGCCCGGGTACGGGTCGGGGCTGGTGGTCACCAGCCGCCGCGCCGTGCCGGAGATGAGCGTCCGGCACGAGGCCAAGGTGCTCAAGCTCCCGCTGCTGACCACGGACGAGGGCGTCGAACTCCTCGCCGAACGGGTCGGGTTCGTCCGGGTCGAACGGGGCGACAGCAGCGCCCGACGCATCGTCGAACTCCTGGAGGGACACCCGTTGGCGCTCGCCATCGTCTCGGCCAAGCTCGCCATCCACAGCAGCTGGACGGTACGCGACGCAATGCTGGGCATCGAGTCGGACCGCAACCCGCTGCGCTTCCTCGACGGGGCCGGGCTGGGCATCGAGGTGGGAAAGGTGATCTCCTGGTCGGTCGAGGACCTGGACGCACCGGCCAAGCGCGTGCTCTACGTCGCGTCGATGCTGCCGAGCACCGACTGCTCGCTCTCGGTGCTCTCGCTGATCCTGGACCTGCCCCGGCGCGACTGCGACCGTCTGCTCCAGTCCCTCTGCCTGGCCTCCCTGGTCGACGAGATCGGGGTGGGGCGGTACCGCATGCACGACATCATCAAGGCGTACCTGACCGAGACGCGCGCCCGGGTGATGAGCGACGAGGAGCAGCAGGCGTACGCCCGCCGGATCCGCGTCGTCCACCTGGCGCTCAGCCACGCCGCCGACCGGGCCATCGACCCCAACCGGCATCCGTCGCCGCTGGACCGGGAGACGGCCGACCTCGCCGACGCCGCCCGCTTCGACGTGACCGAGGCCCTCGCCTGGTTCGAGGCGCTGACACCGTCGTTGACCTTCCTCGTCGAGGAGGCGACGGCCGAGGGGGACTTCGCGTTCGTCACCCGGTTCGCCCGGGCGGTGAACACGTTCCTGTACTGGCGGCAGGACGTGACCCGGACGCTCGCCCTCCAGGAGGCGGCGGTCGCCGCGTCGGTCGCCGGGGACCCGGCGATGGAGGCGTTGTCCCGCCGGGCGCTCGGCCGGGCCCTCGCCGACGTCGGGCGGTTGGAGGCCGCGAAGGCGGAGCTGCGCGCCTCGATGGCACTGGACGCCGCGCAGCGTGACGACAGCGGGGTGGCCTCCGCCCAGCACGCCATGGCCGAGCTCACGCTGCGCTCCGGCGAGTACGCCGAGGCGCTGCGGTGGGGCCTGCGGGCGGCCCGCGAGTCGCGCCGGACGGCCAAGCCGGTACGCGAGGCGCGTGGCCTGTACGACGCCGCCCGCGCCCTCACCGAGCTGGGTCACCACTCCTGGGCGCGCGACCTCGGGGTACGCAGCCTGTCGATCTGCGAGGACGCCCAGAACGCCTACGGTCGGGCCCTGGCCCTGCGCCTGCTCGGGGACGTGGGTCTGCGCACCGGTGACCTGGCACAGGCGTGCACCTGGCTGGAACGGGCGTGGCGGGTGGAGGACTCGCTCGGCAACGTCCGGTCGGTGCGGACGATCCTGGCGCAGTTGGAGAGCGCCTACGCCGACCTGGGTGACGAGAGCGCCGGCGACGAGGTCCGACGGGCCCTGGCACGCCTGGAACGCCATCCCGACCTGACCCGGTCGACGCTCACGGTCGGGACGGTCGCGCCGTGAACACCCGGCACGCGCCCCTCGTCTCCGTCGACGAGCTGGCGCGTCCGCAGGCGTACCGCCAACTGCGCCGACCGGAGGCCGCCGAGGACTTCCGGCGTGACGTCGAGGCGCTCGTCGGGCAGGCGTGTCGGGGCGAGGAGGACGGCGCACGCCTCGCCGCGGCGTTCGTCGCCCTCGGGCGCGACCTCGCCGGTGAGGGCGCGCTCAGCTTCGCCGGGCTGCTCTCCACGCCCCGCTTCGCGGCGGCCCGCACGGCGTACGACGCGGAGATGGGCACCAGGGGCAGCCGGGGCACCCTGCACAACTACCTGAACGCGAGCCACTCCCGCCGGCTGCTCGACGATCCGCACTTCCGGGAGACGTTCGCCCACCCGCTCCTGGTCGCGCTCGTCGCCCATGCCCTCGGTGGGCCGGTGAGGATCGTGGACCTGCGGGCCAAGGACACCCTGCCGCTCGACGTGGTCGCCCGGGATAACACCCTGCACATCGACAACAACCCGTTCATGGACGAGTTCAAGGTGATCGTGACCTGGACGCTGGGCACCGAGCGTGGCCCCGCCGGGCAGGGACTCACCTACCTGCCCCGGACGAACCGGCTGTTCCGGCAGTGCGCCGTCGACGCCGACGGCGACGTGTCGAGTGACGAGGACAGTTGCATCTTCCCGTCCCGGGCCCGGGTCGACGAGGCGCTGGCCGCCCAGGGCCGCTTCTTCGACGACCGGCAGCCACGCGTCGTGCACCTGGAGAACCTGGCCGCCCCCTGTCACACGATCTTCGCGGCGAGTCGGGTGGTCCATCACCGCTACCGGACCTCCACCGGTGCGCCGCGCAGCGCGATCATGGCGTCCTTCCACCGGGTCGACGACGGAACCGGCCGGCTCGGCGTACCGGATCTGGCCGGCTCGGACCTCGACCGGTTCCTGCTGGGGGGAGCCGCCGGGCCGAGCTTCCTGGACGCCCTCCGGGGCGAGGTCGCCCGCATCGTCGACGCGCTGCGGCTGTCGCTCGCCCGCCCCGACCTCGTGGTCGACACCGACCGCCGGCTCCTGACGGGTGCGGCACTGCGTACCTGGTACGACCGCCAGAGCGCGGGCGTCACGCTGAACCGGCTGCGCGAGGCCGACCTGGCCGGCGAGGACGACCGGCCCGCCGGCGAGCGCCTGGTCCGGCGGATGCGGTACGACCTCCAGGGCCCGCTCAACATGCCGTTGTACGCGGACATGCGCGAGGAGGTCCGCAAACGCGCCCGGATCGTCATCCGGGAGATGGCACCGGAGCAGATCCTCGACTGCCTGACGCGGTTGCGGACCGACTGGCTCCGGCAGGGCGCACCCGCACCCCTGCCGGGATCGACCGACGACACGGTGGCGGAGCTGTGCCGCTGTCTCGGCGTCATCGAAGCGGCCATGCCGCGTGCCGCGCGGTCCGGCCGGGTGCACCCGGCCTGGGGACCGACCGACGGGCGCCGGGTGGCCGACTCGCTGCACCGCTTCGTCCTGGACCTCGAACGCACCGCGCGTCGGGTCGACGACCCGGACTCGCTGGTCACCGCCGGTGCCTTCGGCGCGCTCGCCGCCGCACTCGCCGGTGACCTGCTCGTGCTCGACGACGACGCGCGTCAGGCCACGGCACGGCTGTTCACGCTGTACGCGGGTCTGGTGGCGCCGGAGTTCGCGGATTCCGCCGGACCGCCGGACCAACACGTCGACGCGGCCGGACCAGCGGATCGGGACGCCGACCCGGCCGGACGGGCGGATCGGCACGTCGATGCGGGCTGACCGGCGGCGGCTCGACGGCTACCTGCGGCACGTCAACGAGGAGATGCAGACCGCCAAACTGGCCTCCGAGGTGTGGCTGCGCAGCGCACCGGGTCACCTGGTCGCCGAGAACGACCGCTTCGTCCGGTCGCTCGTCCGCGGCGCACTGGCGCGAGGCGACCCGGGTCCGGATCCTCTCGATCCGTTCCTCGACGACCCGGCGGCGCTGCGGGAGCACTACTGGCAGCGGGTCACCCGGGCCAAGCCGACGGCGGTGCACTTCGGGGCGGCGGACCATGACGAGTTGGACGCCTACTTCACCGTGTCCGCCGAGCGCAGCACCTCGGCCGCGACAGCGCGGGCCCGCGACACGATCGCGGCCGACTCCCCCGCCGGCCACCTGTTCCGGAGCATCGACCGGCTGACCGGCTCGGGAACGTCGCCGGCCGAGTCGTGCCGGCAGGTGCTGGACCTGCTCTCGACACACTGGCGGGATCTCGTCGCGCAGTGCCCGGCCGGCCCCGGGGGCGTACGCCCCGAGGTCGGCACCGTCCTGGCGGCGTTCCACGAGGCCCTCGTCTCCGGCCGCCTCGGGCGCCGTCCGCCGCAGCCCGTACCCGACGCTCCGCCACCTGCCGAGTCGGCCGACGCCCGCCTCACCGACGCCGAGGCCCGGGAACTGGCGCGTCTCTACATGCTCGGGCGGCTCTGCTTCTCGGACGGGGAACTGCGCCTGGCACAGCGGCTGGCCCGCCTCCCCCGCCTCCAGTACGCGCTGCTCGCCACGCATCTGCGTCTCGTCGCCGAGTCGTCGGCGACGGCAGCCCGACTCGCCGCGGACTGGGGTACGACGCGTGTCCTGCTGCCCTTCACCGAGGCGTACGTCAACCGGACCGGCTACCGGTCGCCGGTGATCGACCTGTCGCCCAACCCGAAGCTCGTCACCGTGCTGTGCCACAACGTCCTGCCCGCCGTGGCGGGTGAGCTCGTCGGGCGGCAGGCGGACGAGCACGCGCTGGACTCCGGGGTGCTGGCCGCCGGGGTCGGGGCGGCGATCCGGCGCGGCGTCTTCAGCATCACCGTCGGCCTGTTCCACCGGGCCGACCCGCCGGACACGGTGCGGCTCTCCGGCTTCAGCCGGCGCGTCTGCCCCGCTGCCACGCCGTTCGCGCGGCACTGCCAGCGGTGGCTGCCGTTCTACTTCGACCGGTGGCCGGGTGCCTCGCCCCGGCCGGGCCAACCGCCGGACGCGGCTGGGTCCGGATCCGGGTCCGGCGTCCCCGGCCGGTCCACGACGGGCCGGGGATCCACCGAGGACCGTGCCGCAGAACCTACGGCTTGTCCCGCTTACCCAGCTTGTTGAAGTCGATCTTCGGCAGCTTGAAGCCCGGCGGCAGGCCCTGGCCGCCGGCCAGGTCGTCCGGGTTCATCCCCGGCGGGAGCTGCGGCATGCCGCCCGGGAAGCCACCCGGCATCCCGGCGCCGGTGCGCGGCCGGTTGCCGCCCTTGGTGCCCTTGCGCTTGTTCTTCGGGCTCTTGGTCGCCTTGCGTCGGCCGCCGCCGGGCAGGCCCATCATGCCGCCCATCTGCTTCATCATCTTCTGCGCGTCGGTGAAGCGGTTGAGCAGCTGGTTGACGTCCATCACGGTGACGCCGGAACCGTTGGCGATCCGGGCCCGCCGGGAGCCGTTGATGATCTTCGGGTTGGTGCGCTCGGCCGGGGTCATCGAGCGGATGATCGCGGTGATCCGGTCGAAGTGCTTGTCGTCCAGCTCGGCGAGCTGGTCCTTGACCTGCCCCATGCCCGGCATCATGGCCAGCACGTTGGCGATCGGCCCCATCCGGCGTACCGCGATGAGCTGGTCGAGGAAGTCCTCCAGGGTGAACTGCTCACCGCCCATCAGCTTGGCGGTCATCTTCTCCTTCTGATCGGTGTCGAAGGCCGCCTCGGCCTGCTCGATCAGAGTGAGGACGTCGCCCATGCCGAGGATCCGGCTGGCCATCCGGTCAGGGTGGAAGACGTCGAAGTCCTCCAGCTTCTCGCCGGTGGAGGCGAAGAGGATCGGCTGCCCGGTCACCTCGCGGACCGACAGCGCGGCACCGCCGCGCGCGTCGCCGTCGAGCTTGGACAGCACCACGCCGGTGATGCCGACGCCGTCGCGGAACGCCTCGGCGGTCCGCACCGCGTCCTGACCGACCATCGCGTCGATGACGAAGATGACCTCGTCCGGCTCGACCGCGTCCCGGATGTTCGCGGCCTGCTGCATCATCTCCGCGTCGATACCGAGCCGACCGGCGGTGTCGACGATGACCACGTCCCGCGCCGACCGCCGGGCGTGCTCGATGGAGGCCTTCGCCACCTGCACCGGGTCACCGACGCCGTTGCCGGGCTCCGGGGCGTACACCTCGACACCGGCCCGGCCACCGAGCACCTGGAGCTGCCCGACGGCGTTGGGGCGCTGGAGGTCGGCGGCGACCAGCAGCGGCTGGTGCCCCTGGGTCCGCAGCCAGCGGGCCAGCTTGCCGGCGAGGGTGGTCTTACCGGAGCCCTGGAGGCCGGCGAGCATGATCACCGTCGGCGGCTGCTTGGCGAACTGGAGCCGACGCCCCTCACCACCGAGGACCGCGACCAGTTCCTCGTTGACGATCTTGATGATCTGCTGCGCCGGGTTGAGCGCCTGGGAGACCTCCGCCCCCCGGGCCCGCTCCTTGATGTTCGCGATGAAGCCCTTGACCACCGGCAGGGCGACGTCGGCCTCCAGCATCGCGAGACGGATCTCGCGTGCCGTGGCGTCGATGTCGGCGTCGGTGAGGCGTCCCTTGCCCCGGAGCTTGGTGAAGATCCCGGAGAGGCGGTCACTCAAGGTGTCAAACACACGAACATCCCGTTTGTCAGTGTTCCGGCGAGCACGAGTGGGGCCGAACGAGCGCTCCGACCACCGTTAGCGTATCCGGCCACCGGAACCCCCGCTCCACGCCGCCTTGATGTAAGGAGGGGACCCCTCCTATACACGAGGCGTTAGTAGGGGGCCCTTCCTTACACCGCGGCGAGCACGGCGGCTTCGAGGCGGTCGCGCTCGGCGTCCGAGGGCCACGAGCCGACCAGATAGAACACGTCCACCACGTCCCCACCGAGGGTGGCGATCCGGGCGGCCCGCACCTGCGCGCCGGCCGCGTCCAACGCGGTGGTCACCCGATAGAGCAGGCCCGCCGCGTCGGCGGCGCGCAACTCCAGCAGCACCGCGTCGGTGGCCGCGTCGCGGTGCCAGACCACCCGGGGCTCGGCCCCGGTGCCCCGTCCGGCCCGGCCGCGCAGGCGCTGCGTCACCGACACGTCACCGCCGACCGCCCGGCGCAGGTCCGCGGTGAGCGCGACCGGATCCGGCGCCAACCCGTACCGTGGCTGCACCCGGCACTCCACCAGCGCCCTGCCGTCCACCGTCGACGCGTCGGCGGCGAGCACCTCCAGCCGGTGCAGCGCCAGGCACCCGGCCACCGTCGCGAGCAGTCCCCGCCGGTCCGCCGCGGCCACCGCCACCCTGTCCCCGGTCAGGTGTACGACCGGCAGCGGCCCCGCCACCAGCGCCGGATCGGGTGCCGGTGGCTGCGGCACGGTGCCGGTGTGGAGCGTCGTCCGGACCCGGGCCACCAACTCGGCGACCAGTCGCCCCTTCCAGTCCGACCACGCGCCCGGTCCGGTGGCGGCGGCGTCCGCGCGGACCAGCGCGTACAGCAGATCGAGGGTGGCCACGTCGCCGACCGCCTCGGCCACCCGGGAGATGGTGACCGGGTCGGCGAGGTCCCGCCGGGTGGCCACCTCGGGCAGCACCAGGTGCAACCGGACCAGCGTGGCGATCAGCGCCGCCTCGGCCTCGGGCAGTCCGATCCGGGTGGCCATCGCCTCGGCGATCGGCGCGCCCACGGTCGAATGATCTGCGAGGGTGCCGGCGGACTCGTGCCTGCCGGTCCGCCCGGCGGCACCTTCGCCCGGCAGGCCCTTGCCGATGTCGTGCAGGAACGCGCCGAGCAGCAGCAGGTCCGGTCGGTCCACGTCGCGGGTGTGCCGGCTGGCCTCGTGCGCGGTCTGCACCAGATGCCGATCCAGGGTGAACCGGTGCACCGGGTTGTGCTGGGGCAGGCTGCGCAGCCGGGTCCACTCCGGCAGCCAGCCGTCGATCAGCCCGTACCGGTCGCAGGTCTCCCAGGCCGGGAGCAGGCCCGCGCCCGCACCCAGCAGCGTGGTCAGCGCCGCCCGCGCCTCGGCCGGCCAGGGCGTCGGCAACGGCGGGCAGTACGCGGCCAGCCACTCGCAGGTGGCCCGCGCGATCGGCAGCCCGGTGACCGCTGCGGCGGCGGCCACCCGCAGTGAGAGGCTGGCGTCGGGGCGGGCGCCGATGGCGGTGCGGGCCAGCACCAGTTCCCCGTCGTGCTCGACCACATCCCGGGCGACCGGCCGGCGTGCCGGACGGCCGTCGGCACCCCGGCGGCGGCCGGAACGCAGCCGGTCGGCGGCGCGGAACGCGTCGTCGAGAGCGTGGCTGACGGTGCGCGCGTCGCCGGCCACCCGGCGCAGCAGGGCGTCACCGTCGCCCTCCTCGGCCTGCGCGCGTCGGTCCGAGACCGGAGCGGCGTCGGTGGCGTCGGCAGGAGTCGGGTGTGTCTCGCTCTCGACCGGGGCCTGCCGGAGCCCCAGCAGTGCGGCCACGCCGGCCCGTTCCTGGGCGAGCAGCCGGTCGACCCGCCGGCCGAGCTGCTGGTGCAGCGCGTCGCGGGTGTCCAGCAGGCGCAGGTGGGCGGCGTGTACGGCGGGCCGCAGGGCGTCGGTGATCCCGGCGAGCGCGATGGCCTTGAGGATGCCGACGTCACGCAGGCCGCCGGCCGCCTCCTTGAGGTCGCCTTCGAGCAGGAACGCCAGCTCGCCGTGGGCCTGCCAGCGGGTCGCCGCGCTCTCCCGCAACGGCGCCAGTTGGCGTACGGCGGTACGCCGCCAGTGGTCGACGGCGCTGCTGACCAGCGTGTCGGCGAGTTCCGGGTCACCGGCGACGAGGCGGGCGTCGAGCAGGCCGAGGGCCACCTTCACGTCGTCCTGGGCGACCGACAGCGCCTCGGCCACGGTGCGAACCGAGTGGTCCAGCCGCAGCCCGGCGTCCCAGATCGGGTACCAGAGCGAGGCGGCCAGTTCGTCGACGCCGGGCACCCCGGCGTGCACCAGCACCAGGTCGAGGTCGCCGTGCGGGGCGCACTGCCGCCGGCCCAGTCCCCCGACCGCGAGCAGCGCGACACCCGGTCGGTCCGGCAGCAGCCGGGACAGCCAGGCGTCGTACGCGTCGGCCCGGGCCCGGCGCGCGGCGGCGCCGATCCCGGCCGGTACGCCGACGACCTCGTCGACCGGGAGTGTCGTTCCGCCGTCGGTCTCCACGGCTGTCCTCCCGGTCGACGAGGTCATCAACGGTGTCCTACAGGGCGTCGAGGCCGCGCTCACCGGTGCGGACCCGGACGACCTCCTCGACTCCGGTCACCCAGACCTTGCCGTCACCGATCTTGCCCGTCCGGGCGGCACCGACCACCGCGTCGACGATCTTGTCGACGTCGATCTCGTCGGTGAGCACCTCGACCCGGATCTTGGGCAGGAACTCGACCGTGTACTCGGCACCCCGGTAGACCTCGGTGTGGCCCTTCTGCCGTCCGTAGCCCTGGACCTCGCTCACGGTCAGCCCGGCCACGCCCAGCGTGTGCAGGGCTTCCTTGACGGCGTCCAACTGGTGCGGCTTGATGACCGCGGTCACCAGCTTCATGTCCAACCCCTCCATTGCGAGAACGTTAGCCGGCGACCTTTTCGCTTACCGCTTCGGTGGGCTCACTCTTCGGCTTGGCCGACGGAGCGATACCCGCAGCGGCGAATGCCCCGCCGCCACCGCCACTGGTGGAGCTGAACTCGTACGCGCTCTCCGCGTGCTCGGCGTTGTCGATGCCCTCGACCTCGGCCTCCGCGCTGAGCCGGAAGCCGATGGTCTTCTCGATCGCGAAGCCGATGATGTACGCGACCACGAACGAGTACGCCAGCACCGCGACCACACCGATCGTCTGCAGGCCGAGCAGCTTGATGCCGCCGCCGTAGAGCAGACCGTCGTTGCCCTCGCCGGCCAGCACCTCGATGGCCAGGAAGCCGATGAGCAGCGAGCCGATGATGCCGCCGACCATGTGCACGGCCACCACGTCGAGCGAGTCGTCGTACTTGAGCTTGTACTTCAGACCCACGGCGAGCGCGCAGACCGCACCGGCGATGAGGCCGAGGGCGATCGCGCCCAGCGGCTCCAGGAACGCGCAGGCGGGGGTGATGCCGACCAGGCCGGCGATCGCACCGGAAGCCGCGCCGAGCGTGGTCGGCTTGCCGTCGCGGAGCCACTCCACCACGATCCAGCCGAGCACCGCGGCAGCGGTGGCGACCTGCGTGTTGATCAGCGAGACGGCGGCGGCGCCGTCGGCCGCACCCGCCGAGCCGGCGTTGAAGCCGAACCAGCCGAACCAGAGCAGCGCCGCACCGAGCAGCACCATCGGCAGGTTGTGCGGCTTGAACTTGTCCTTGGGCCAGCCGACCCGCCTGCCGAGCACGAGTGCCAGGGCCAGGGCCGCCGCACCGGCGTTGATGTGCACCGCGGTGCCACCGGCGAAGTCGAGTACGCCCAGCTCGCCGATCCAGCCGCCGCCCCACACCCAGTGCGCGACCGGGAAGTAGACCAGGGTCGCCCAGAGGCCGGCGAAGAGCAGCCACGGGCCGAACTTGGCCCGGTCGGCGATCGCGCCGCTGATCAGCGCGACGGTGATCACCGCGAACATCAACTGGAAACCGGCGAACAGGAGGTCGGGAATGCCGCCCTCGGTGCCGCTCTCCAGCATTCCGCGAAGGCCGACGTAGGAGAGATCTCCGGTGATCCCGCCAATGTCATCGCCGAATGCGATGCTGTATCCGTAGAACACCCACAACAGGCTGACCAGGCCGATCGCTCCGAAGCTCATCATCATCATGTTGAGCACGGACTTGGATCGCGTCATGCCGCCGTAGAACAGCGCCAAGCCGGGCGTCATGAGCAACACCAGCGCGGCAGAAGTCAAAATCCAGGCGGTGGCACCAGAAT
This sequence comes from Verrucosispora sp. SN26_14.1, assembly GCF_004307965.1. Lineage (NCBI taxonomy): Bacteria > Bacillati > Actinomycetota > Actinomycetes > Micromonosporales > Micromonosporaceae > Micromonospora > Verrucosispora sp. SN26_14.1. Next base: position 22,386 of record NZ_SISL01000044.1, read on the forward strand.
CTAGCTCCGGCACGCTGCCTCCTCTCGGGTTGTATTCCCTCCCTCCCGGCATCGCGCAGCATCGCCCGTACGCCGGTTGCGCGGAAGCCTGATTGTCGGCTGTTTCGCCCAGGGTCCCCGAGTGGTTTCCGAACCGTGACGGCTTGTTTCGTACGTGTGAAGAACGCCGGACGCCTCGGTGACACGGCGGGGGGTGGATCGGCCGTCCGGCGTACCCCGATCCTCCGATGGATCAGCGCAGGGCGTACTCGAGGGCGTGCCGTTCGTAGTCGAGCAGGCGCAGGTCCCGCATCGGCCGGCGCAGGTGCCCCTTGTGCACGATCCGCACGAAGGCCGGTTCCCCGGCGGCGGCCATCCGGCGGATGCCCTCCACGTGGTCCACGATCCGCTTGCGGATGGTCCGGATCAGCCGGTGCCGGTCACGCGGGATCAACCCGTACGCGTCGGCGAACAACCGCAGCCGGCGCGGGCGGTCCGGGTGCTTCCAGCCGAGCGTGATCGAGTCCCGGTCGGAGAAGATCGGCACCCAGGTCCAGGCCGCGTACGCCACGTCGTAGATCCGCGCGCCGGGCGAGGCGAGGTCGAAGTCGATCAGCCCGAGGGTGCCGTCCGGCCGCCAGATCACGTTGTGCGGCGCGGCGTCGTGGTGGCAGATGACCTCGGTGTCCGGCGGGGGCGGGCCGAACGAGCGCCACACCGCCTGCGGAGGCGGGGCGAAACCGTACTGCGCGTCGTGGAACATCCGCAGCATGGTGGCGACGGTGACCAGTGCCTCGTCGGTGACCCAGTGCGGGGCCAACGGATACTCCCCGCACTCCCCCTCCAGGTACGACAGCACCTCACGGTTGCGCTCGTCCATGCCGAGGGCGCGGGGCGCGCCGGTGAACCCGACGTACTCCAGGTGACGCAGCAGGGCGTGCACAGCCGGTGTCCACGGTCCGGCGTTGCGCCGGACCGTGTCGCCCACCCGTACCACGGTGCTCACGTTCCCGCCGTGCAGCGGGATCTCCTGCGAAGTCACGTACGGTCTCCCGAGGCGCTGCGACGGGTGGCTCGGGTCGCGCCAGCCCGCGTACGCGCGATCGTCTCTGGTCACCCGAGGTTACGCGGTCGGACCGGAGGAATCGGCACCCAGCAACGCGTCGACGAACTGCGCGGGGTCGAACGGCGCCAGGTCGTCCGGTCCCTCGCCGAGCCCGACCAGCTTGACCGGGATGCCGAGCTTGCGCTGTACCGCGATCACGATGCCGCCCTTGGCCGTGCCGTCGAGCTTGGTCAGCACGACGCCGGTGACGTTGACCACCTCGGTGAAGACGCGGGCCTGCTCCAGGCCGTTCTGGCCGGTGGTGGCGTCGAGCACCAGCAGTGTCTCGTCGATCGGGCCGTGCTTCTCCACCACCCGCTTGACCTTGCCCAGCTCGTCCATCAGGCCGATCTTGTTCTGGAGGCGGCCGGCGGTGTCCACGAGCACGGTGTCCACGCCGGTGTCGATGCCGCGCCGGACGGCGTCGAAGGCGACGCTGGCCGGGTCGGCCCCCTCCGGGCCGCGGACGGTCTCCGCG
>NZ_SISL01000440.1:0-4895 GCF_004307965.1 Verrucosispora sp. SN26_14.1
GCCCGTCGCCGGTCGCCGGGTCGCGGGTCGCCGGGTTGCCGAGTCGCCCGTTGCGGCGGCGCGGGCAGCCTGTACCCGCCTTCCGGCGATCTTTGTCACCTGCCCGCGCGGCCGGGCCGGTGGGACGGGAGGATGGGGGAGTGAGTGCACCCATTCGCGCGTCGTCGATCCTGCCCGGCCGCCGGGAGGACATCGAACTGCACACCGCGGACGGACTGCGGCTGGTCGGTGAGCTGGCCCGCCCGGCCGACCGCGAGCCGGTGGCCACCCTGGTCTGCCTGCATCCGCTGCCCACCCATGGCGGAATGATGGACAGCCACGTGTTCCGCAAGGCGGCCTGGCGACTGCCCGCGCTGGCCGACCTGGCCGTGCTGCGGTTCAACACCCGAGGCACCAGCAGCGTGCGCGGCACCAGCGAGGGCAGCTTCGACTCGGCCGTCGGCGAGCGGTACGACGTGGTCGCCGCCATCGAGTACGCCGAGTTCCACGAGCTGCCGAACATCTGGCTGCTGGGCTGGTCGTTCGGCACCGACCTGGTGCTCAAGTACGGCGGTGACCCGGCCGTGTCCGGCGCGATCCTGCTCTCCCCGCCGCTGCGCTTCTCCGAGCCGGCCGACCTGGCTCACTGGGCCGAGTCGGGCCGACCGTTGACCGCGCTGGTGCCGGAGTTCGACGACTACCTCCGCCCCGAGCAGGCCCGCGAGCGGTTCGCCGCAGTGCCGCAGGCCGAAGTGGTCGGGGTGCCGGGGGCGAAGCACCTCTGGGTCGGAGACGCCGAGACGGTGTTGGACGAGGTGGTCCGGCGGGTCAACCCGGCGGTGCCGGTGCCGCTGCCGACGACCTGGGACGGTCCGATGGAGACCGGCGACGCCAGCGCGTACGCCGACCGCACGGTGGCCGCCTTCGCCGACACCCCGGTCACCGGCCCGGAGCAGCGTCGCGCCGACTGAGTCCTGCCGGTCAGCGGCGATCCTGGCGGGGGATCACCACCTCGCGCAGGACGATCTGGATCGCGGCGACCGTCGGGATGGCGATCAGCGCGCCGATGACCCCGAGCAGTGACACCCCGAGGAGCGCGGCGACCAGTGCCGCCACCTCGTTGACGTGCACCGACCGACGCATGATCTTGGGGTAGAGCAGGTAGTTCTCGATCTGCTGATAGATCACGAAGAACACGATGCAGGCGATGCCGACGGACGGCTCGGTGGCGAACCCGACCAGGCTGACGACCACCGCGCCGAGCGTCGCGCCGATCTGCGGGATGAGGTCCGTGATCGCCACGACCACGGCGAGCGCGAACGGGTACGGCAGGCCCACCGCGAGCGCGAAGACGAAGGCGGCGACACCGGCCAGCACGGCGATGGAGAGCGCGCCGACCATGTACGCGCCGACCTTGGTCAGCATCTCGTCCCCGATGAGCTGCACCCGCTCCCGACGCGAGCGCGGCACCAGGGCGTACGCGAGGTCGCGCATCCGGTCGAAGTAGACCAGGAAATAGATCGTCAGCACCAGCACGGTGAGCACCCGGAACAGCGTGCCGAAGAGGAACTGGGCACCGCCGAGCACACCGCCCAGCGCCCGACCGACCACGTCGGCGCTGGCCAACTCCTGCGCCCGCCGCATCAGGTCGAACTGTTCCACCAGATCGTTGACCGTCTCGTTGCGACGCAACGACTCCAGGTAGCTCGGCAACTGGTCGATGAACTGCGTCGTCTGGGTGACGATCGGCGGCACCAGGGCCAGTACGCCCGCACTCAGCAGCGCCACCACGACGAGCGCCACGAGTGCCACGGCCAGGCCGCGCGGCACCCCCCACGACCGCAGGCGCACGACCGCCGGGTGCAGGCCCACCGCGAGGAACAGCGCGATGACCACCAGCACGACCATCCCGGCCGCGTTGCGCAACCCCAGATAGACGGCGTACGCGAGCAGCACGCCGAGCGCACCGGTGAACCCGACCAGGAAGCTGTTGCGCCGCAGCGGTCGCCCCGGCGTACCGAACCGACCCGCCTCCACTCCGGCCGGACCGTCCATTGCCCCGGAGGCCGACGCTTCCCTGGCCATCTCGGCAGTCGACGAGCTTTCGTGGTCGGAGCTCACCGCCATCGCCCTGGGCTGCCCCGCCGTAGGCTGTTCCCCGGCACGCTGGCCCGCTCGGGGCTGGTCCCTGTCGTCCTGGCTCGCGCTGTCGTGCTGGCCCGCCCTTGGTTGCTCACGTTTGGGTTGCTCTCGTTCGGGCTGCTCCGGCCCGTCCTGCGCCATTCGGTCTCCCCGCTCTGGCCCGGGCTGATCGCTGCCTGAGCCGTGTCGGTCCCGCCTAGCCTCGCTGGCCGTCGGATCCTGCTCGGCAGGGTAATGCGGGGTCGGCGGACCGAGCCAGCAGATGCGTCGTATCGGGGGCTGCTGAGCCGCCCGACCGCTCGTGGGCCGGGATGACTCGACCAGGGCGGTGGGGCTTTGCTGCTGGTCACCGACCCGCGTGGTCGCTCACCCTCGCGGTTGCCACCGGCTCAGCGCTGTTTGATCTGCCGGATGAACGAGCGCCAGATCTGCGGGGCGAATGCGAGCACCGGGCCCTGCCGGTCCTTACTGTCGCGGACCGCGACCACGCCGGGCAGGTTGTCGGCCACCTCCACGCAGTCGGTGTTGCCGCTGCGGCTGGCGGTGCGCCAGGTCGCGCCGTTCAGGTCCATGACTTCGCCACCCTGTCGAGGAGTTCGATCGACTGCTGGCGAGACAGCGCCTCGTTGCGCACCGTCTCCCAGCGCGCCAACAGCGTAGCCAGGTCCGTCTCGCTGTCGGTCGGCGTGGCGGTCAGTTGGTTCTCCATGATCGCCACCCAGCCGCCCTCCTCGCTGCGGGCCAGCGAGAACGGACCGGAGAGCCCGATGTGCACCCCGACCCCGAGCGGGACGACGTGGATGCTGACCTGGGTTCGCTCCGCGCAGGCGATCAGGTGCTCGATCTGGTGCACCATGACAGGCCAGAAGCGCTCCTCCCTCCGATGCAGGACGGCCTCGTCGACGACCGCGATGAGTTGCGGCGGCTCCGGCTGGGTGAGGACGGTCTGCCGGTCCAGCCGGGCGGCGACCCGCCGGTCCACCTCCTCGTCGCTGAGCAGGTCGTCGCAGCGGATCACCGCGCGGGCGTAGCCCTCGGTCTGCAACAGGGCCGGGATCAGCGTGGGCTGGAAGACCCGGAGTTGCCGGGCCATGCGTTCGGCGTCCAGCCACGGCAGGAACCACGAGGGCTGTCCCTCCCGTTCGGCGATCCGCTGCAACGCGACCAGCAGCCCGCCGGAGCGCAGCACCTCGTCGGCGCGGGCGAGCAACGACCGGTCGTACGGTCGGCTGCCGGTCTCGACGGCCGAGACCATCGACGGCGAGTAGTGCACCTGCTTGCCGAACTCCTCCTGACTGAGCCCGGCGGCCACGCGCAGTCGGCGAAGCTGCGCCCGGATCAGGTCCGCCGTCGTTCCCTCCACAGTGCCTCCACAGTCTGCGCCCGAGAAACGCTCGGGATTTCCGGTCGGGGGCGGGACTTCGCAGCGGTACGACGACCAGCCTCGATGCCTTCCGACAGTAGTGGTTTGCTCAGCAGACTGTCAGCCATGCCGGACTGGTTCGTAGCCGAGGGGGCGCGGGCTGGGCCAGGCCGGGGCCGCCCCCGCCTTCCCCCCGCGTGGGCGGCCCCTCCCGCAGTCCTGGCCGCATCCGTCGTCGCGTGAGCGGCAGGTGTGTCCGGGCTTTCCCGAGGGAGGTCGATGTGCGCAGTCAGCGTTGCCAGTGCCCGACGAGGTGGCGGGCGAAGGGCAGTTCGCCGGGCGGCCGGTCATGATCACGACACGCCTGCCCGTACCGGGTGACGGTCCCCGTCCCGAGCGCCCCCGCTCCGTCGGCAGTCGGCCCCCGCACACCCCGCTCCGGCCGACCTGGTGTTGCCGCGCCGACGGGCAGCCGTGGCCCTGCGGAGAGGCCCGCCTGCTGCTCCGGATGGAGTACGACGCCAACAGCGCCGGCCTCACCATCTATCTGGCCGGTCTGATGTACGAGGCGATGCGGGACCTGTACCACCTGAACCCGCACGACGGCCCTGAACCCCGGACGCTGTTCGACCGGTTCGTCGCCTGGGGCGCGGCCCGTCGACCGATCGCCCACCGCCGCCCCGACTCACTCTGACCGCCGAGCACCGAGCACCGGGTGCTGAGCATCGGGTGCCGGGTGGTAGGTGCCTTACCGGGTGCCGGAAGCCGGAGTTCGGGACGCGGCGCGGTGTTCAGCCCTCGGCGGGCCGGGGCAGGGCCGCGTCGCCCCGCATCCGGCTCAGTCCGAGGTGACCTTGCTCGGCTTGGCGCTGCGTTCGTCAGTGGTCGGCTTGGTCGGGCGCTTGCCGTTCTCGCCGGTGCTGGTGATCTTCGTCGGCGTGGCGCTGCGTCCGCCGGTGCCGGGCACCGCCGCCACCGTCGGTTCGCCGTCCACACCGGCGCTCGCCGTACTGCCGTCGACCGAGGTCGGCTCGGTGGCCGGCTTCGCCGTCGCGTCCTCGACCGTGGTGACCGGCTCCGCGACCGGCTTCGTCGCCGGCCCGTCGTCGTCCGTGGTCGCCGACGCCGTGGCCGGTCCGTCGTCACCTGCGGTCGCGGGCCCCGTGGCCGGTCCGTCGCCACCCGTGGCCGCCGACCCGTCGTCACCTGCGATCGCGGGCCTGGTGGCGGTGTCGGCCGCGCCACCCGGTCCGCTCGCCGCACCGACGACGCCGTTGATCGGGCGGTTGCCGTTGACGGCGACCGGCGCCGTGGCGGAGGCAGCCGGGACAGACGCGGTGGTGGCGGAGGCACCCGTGGTGGAGGCGGCCATGGCGGCGGCCGGGGCGGGCGCGGCCACGGTGGCGGGAGC
>NZ_SISL01000441.1:0-4888 GCF_004307965.1 Verrucosispora sp. SN26_14.1
CCGGCGATGGTGACGGGAATCCGGCCGGTGCCGGCGCCGCCGACCCGGGCCGCTTCGCACACCCCGCCGATCGGGCCCGGAGCCCGTCCCGGTCCCGAGCTTTCGTCACGTTCTAGGAACATCCGCTACGTACGGTTCTGTCCGATATGTTCGCTTTGGCCCGCTTGGGGGCAGCGTTCCAACGGAGAGGTGACGGCGGATGTACCCGACGAAAGGTCCGGCGATCGGCGGAGGTCTCGCGACGACCGGAGTGGCGATTCAGTCCTGGCTGCTCGTGGGGATCGGGCTGGTCCTGCTCGGTGCCGCCCTGTGGCTCGCCACCTTCGTGAGCCGACCCAGATGAACGACCGGCCGACCACCCGGTCCACCGTGGCGAGCTGGCTGCAGGCGGCGCTCGGCGCCGTCTGCGGCGTCGCCCTGGGCGCCCTGCTGCTCAAGCGGTGGCACGACGTGGCAGTGGTCGAGGCGTGGCTGAACGCGCGGCTCGTCGCCGCGATCGGGCTCGCCGACACCGACTCCATCGGCGCGGCCGTCATCTTCCCGCTGGACCAGCGCTGGGTCGGTTTCCTGGTCTCCACCGGATGTTCGGTGGCGCTGTTGCTGATACCGCCGTTCGTGCTGGCCGCACTGCTGGTCGGCTTCCGGCGGGTGACCCTGACCCGGGGCCTGGTCGCGGTGGCACTCGCCGTCGGGCTGCTCGTGGTGGTCAACCAGATGCGCCTCGCCGCCGTCGTCGCCTCGATGCGGCTGTGGGGCTTCGAGGTCGGCTACCAGCGCAGCCATGTCCTGATCGGCTCGGCGATCAGCACCGTCGGGCTGATCGCCGTCGCCATCGTCTTCCTCTTCCTGGTGGGACGCGGCGGCCGGGTACGGAGGTCCGCCGGTGCCCGTTGAGATCCAGTCCCTGGCCGTCCTGAACACGGCGGCGTTCCTGCTCTGCGTCTACTTCTGCGCGTACGTGCTGAGCATCCTGGTGCTGCACCTGCGGACCCCGCGCTCCCAGGGCTGCGACCACACCGGCTTCGACTGGCACATCGTCATCCCGTGCCGCAACGAGGCCAGTGTCATCGCGGACACCCTGCACCGGCTGCTGCGTGACCTGCCGGACGTCACCGTCTGGTGTGTCGACGACGCCTCCGACGACGGCACCGACGCCGTCCTGCAGTCCTTCTCCGGCGATCCCCGCGTCCGGGTCGTCTCCCGCCGGTTGCCCGACGCCGTCCTGGGTAAGGGCGCGGCGCTGAACGCCGCGTGGCAGACGATCGAACGCCACCTGCCGGCGGACGTCGACCCGGAACGGGTCATCCTCGGTGTCCTCGACGCCGACAGCTACCTGGACCCCCGGTGCCGTTCCGCGCTCGCCGGCCCGCGCTACTTCGGCTCCATTTCGGTCGCCGCCGTCCAGGTCGAGGTCCGCATGATCCAGTGCGCCCGCCCGACCGCCGGAATGGGCCGCCTGGCCCGGCTGCTGGTCCGGTTGCAGGACATGGAGTTCCGGGCGCCGATCGCCGCGATGCAGTCGCTGCGCCGCTACACCGCGAGCGTGGCGATGGGCGGCAACGGCCAGTTCACCCGGGTGTCGCTGCTCAAGCAGCTCGCCGCCGAGCACGGCACACCCTGGCACGGGGCCCTGCTGGAGGACTTCGAACTCGGCCTGCACATCCTGCTCCAGGGCAGCCGCACCGAGTACTGCGCGGAGAGCTGGGTCGCCCAGGAGGCGCTGACCAGGATCCGGCCCCTGATCCGTCAGCGGACCCGCTGGGCCCAGGGCTCGATGCAGTGCGGTCGTTATCTCGCCGCCGTGCTGCACTCCCGGCGGGTCAGCAACTCGGCCACCCTGGAGATCGCCCACTTCCTCGCGGCACCGTGGTTCCAGCTTCTCGGCACCCCGGTCTACCTCGGCTGCCTCGCCGTCCTCGGCTGGTACGTCTCCCGGACACCGGGCGGCCTGACGGGTTGGTGGACGGCGGGTGGTTGGGGCGTACTGCCGCTGATCGTGGTCTTCGGGGTCCTGCCCTTCGCGATCTGGGGCCTGGTCTACCGCAACCGCTCCGAACCACACCTCTCCGTCTCCGCCGCGATCGGCCTCGGGGTCAGTCACTGGCTCTACAGCTACGTGCAGTCGGTGGCCGTCTGGTTCGCCTTCGCCCGGATGCTCACCTCCCGCTCGGAGTGGCAGAAGACCGCCCGCGACGCCGACCAGACCCCGGCCCCCGACGACGTGGCCGCCCCACCGGCACCCGCCGCCACCGGCACGGGCTCTGCCAGGACCGCCGGCCCTGTCACGGCCGCCGGCCCTGTCACGGGCTCCGGCACCGCCATCGGCACCGCCACCGTTCGGCGCCCGCACTACCGCCCGCGCGGCATGGTCTCCGTGCCGCAACCCCCGGTGCAGCCCACCCCGTTCGACCGCCCCGACGTCACCGTCAGAAGCAGAAAGAGAGATCTCACATGCACAAAGTAAGGTCCGGCGTCGCCCGGGCTGCGACGGCGATCGCCGGTGGTCTGGTGATGGCCCTGGCCGTCGCGTCGCCAGCGATGGCCGACACCTCGCAGTCCAGCGCCTCCGCACTGCAGATCAGCCTCGTCGGAGGCGGTCTGGCGAGTTCCGGCACCGCGAGCGCCACCAACGACGGCACCACGGAGTCGATCTCGGGCAACACGAACCCGCCGCTGGCCGTGCTCGGCGGTCAGACCGTCATCACCGCCGGTGTGCTCGGGCAGTCCGTCCGCGCCTACAACGACGGCACCTCCGCCGCCTGTGCCGGCGTGCTCGGTGCCGGTGGCGCCATCACCATCGGGGCCGGCGGCTCGTGCATCGTGACCCCCGGCTCCGAGGTGACCCTCACGCTGGGCACCAACGGGCTCGCCACGATCAGCCTCGTGGCGGACGCCATCTACTCCGAGTGCACCGCGACCAGCAGCCCGTCGGCGAGCGGCTCGGCGACCCTGGTCAACGCGCGCATCGTCTCGACCCTGCTGGGCATCCCGACGACGCTGCTCAGCCTGCCCGCCAACCCGGCGCCCAACACCGGGTTGAGCGTTCCGGGGCTGCTGAACCTGACCCTGAACGGCCAGACCAGCTCGACGACCGGGCAACTGACGGTCACCGCCCTGGACCTGTCCGCCCTGGGCGGCGCGCTCGCCTCGGTGGTCATCGGCACCTCCAGCTGCGGCGTCAACGCCGTGGCGCCGCCCATCCCGGTGATCCCGCTGGCCGGCGCTCCGGTCGCCCTCGGTCTCGGCGCGGTCGTCGCCGGCGCCGGTGGCTTCTTCCTGCGCCGTCACCGCGCCGCGCGCCGGAGCTGACCGATGGGTCGTGACAGAGTGGGGCCCCGCCAGATCATGGTCCTGGCCGGCACCCGTCCCGAGGGTGTCAAGATCGCGCCAGTGGTGCGCCTGCTCTGTCACGACCCACGCCTGACGGTGACGGTGGTCGACACCGGCCAGCAACCCGGCCGGGTGGACGAGGCGTTGGCGCCGTTCCGGCTCCACGCCACAGCCACCCTGAGCGTCGCCCGGGACACCGGCACGCTCGCCGAGCTCGCCGCCGGGTTGAGCACCGCCGTGGAGGGCCTGTTCGCCCTCCACCGGCCGGACGCGGTGGTGGTGCACGGGGACACCACCACCGCGCTGGTCGGCGGGCTGGTGGCCTTCTGGAACCGGATACCGGTGATCCATCTGGAAGCCGGCCTCCGCAGCCACGACCTCACGCAGCCCTTCCCCGAGGAGGCCAACCGGGCCATGCTCGCCCGGATCGCCGCGCTGCACCTGGCCCCGACCACCACCGCACGGGACAACCTGCTGGCCGAAGGAGTACCCGCCGACCGCGTCGTGGTCACCGGCAACACCGTGGTGGACGCCGTGCACACCCTGCTCCGCGAGGGCCTGGCCCGCGTACCGTCCTGGGTGGACCCCGATCGTCGACTGATCGTGGCGACCGCGCACCGGCGGGAGAACTGGGGCACCGGGATCAGCCAGGTGCTGCGGGCGCTGACCCGGGTCACCGCGACACACACCGACGTCGAGCTGGCCCTCATCACCCATCCGAACCCGCACCTGGCCGCACAGGTGCGGGCCGGCGTCGAGGGCGCGTCGAACGTCCGCCTCCTGCACCCGCTCCCCTACCCCGACATGATCGGCCTGCTCCGCGCCGCCCGGGTGGTCGTCACCGACTCCGGGGGCCTGCAGGAGGAGGCCGCCAGCCTCGGCGTACCCGTCGTGGTGACCCGGGCCGCGACCGAACGGCCGGAGATCGTCGCGCAGCACCTGGGCGACCTGGTCGGCACCGACCCCGACCGGATCGTCCGCGCGGTGCGCGACCGGCTCGACCACCCGACACCGGCCATGCAGAGCCGGGCCTTCGGCGACGGCCACGCCGCCCGGCGCTGCGGGCGGGCGATCACCGCCCTGCTGGGCCTGCCGGACGCCCCGTACCCGCGCCGTCGGCCCCCGGCCGTCGCGCCGCGTACCACCCGGGTCTGAGTCGTACCCGTCGAACGACCGGCCCGCAGGCGTCGCCGTGACCGGCCCATTGACGGCGACCGGCCCGGCAGCGCCGTGACCGGCCCAGTAGCGCCGTGACCGGCTGAGCCCGGGCGAAGCCGGGCGGATGGCCGACGTGACGCCGCACGTCGTCGTACCGTCAGGTGACGGCTCGCCGACCGCGCAGGTCAGGCCGCCGACCTGGCCGATGTCCGGACCACCGTGGGAGGACTCCATGTTCACCGACCCGCAGGAGCTTCCGCGCTATCTGGCGACCGAGGACGTGAAGTTCGTCGACGTACGTTTCTGTGACCTGCCGGGTGTGATGCAGCATTTCAATCTGCCGGTGGAGTCTGTCGACGACAACTTCTTCACTGATGGTCTCGCGTTCGACGGGTCGTCG
>NZ_SISL01000442.1:0-4879 GCF_004307965.1 Verrucosispora sp. SN26_14.1
GTGCCGGCGGCGGCGAGGGTGAGCACCGGCGCCGGGGCGGCGGGCTCCTCACCGCCCGGCTGCGGCTCGTCGATCCAGCGCACCACCCCGCCGTCGGAGTAGGTCTGCAGCGCCTTGAAAACCATCTGGTCCACCTCGGGCAGCGGGCCCAGCATGACCGGGAACTCCTGGAACGTGCCCGGGGCGATCCCGGCGTCGCCGCTCGCCGTCCAGGTGACCTTCGCGACCACGTCCGAGATCTCCGCACCGTGCACCAGGATCGGCGGGTCGACCCGCCGATTCTCCACCGCCACCGTCCAGCCCGGCACCGGCGCGGTGGAGACCGAGCCGATCGCGGCGTTCTCCGGCAGGAAGATCTCCAGCTTGGTGGTCGACGCCGTGTCGCTCTCGTTCGGCACCCGGAACGCGAACCTGCCGTAGTCGCCCTGCTCGGCCTCGCTCGGGCTGATCGAGACGTGGGCCGACGCGGGCGTCGCGAAGCCGAGGACGGCGGTGGCGACGGCGCCGAGCGCCAGGGCGGCGGCGGTACCCACGGTACGCCGGTGACGGATCATCGGTATGGAACCTCTCTAGGCAACGGGCACGGTGGCGGTCACCGTGGCCTGGTCGATCTCGGTGGTCCGGGCGGTCACCCGCAGCTCCCACTCCCCCGGACCCGGCAGCGTGATCTCGCCGGTCGCATGGTTGTCGGTCAGCGGCAGCAGCGGGATGTCGATCGCCTCGATCCCGGCCGACGGCAGCGCGATGGTGGCCTTCCACTCGACGACCGGCTGCGGCCGGTTGTCCAGCGTGTACGCGTAGAAGTGCACCGAATTGTTGCCCCGCCGGGCCGGGGACATCTCGATCTGCAGCGCGTAGAGCGTGCTCTCCACCCGGGTGGTGAAGTAGCCGGCGTCGACGGCGGCGACGTCCGAGGAGGCGGTCCGCGCGGGAGTGGTCTGCACCAGGACGGCGGAGACGCCGAGCACGACCGCGGTGACCGCCAGCTCCGCCCAGACGGCCCGGCGTACCGGCGCGGGGCGGCTGGCCGCGATCCGCTTGCGGATCAGGTTCCGCGAGTACGCGGCCAGCACGATCACCACGGCGAAGAGCCCGACCTTGGCCAGCACCAGACGGCCGTACGTGGTGCCGACCAGCGCTGCCGGGGTGGCCACCTCGATCAGCGCCTGGACGATGCCGGCGAGCAGCAGCGCGGAGACCGCCAGCGCGGCCCAGCGCGACCAGATCGGCAGGATCGCGCCCAACTCCCGCTCGTCCGCCCGGGGCAGCAGGAAGGCGGCGAGCATCACCAGACCGCCCAGCCAGACCGCCATACTGCCCAGGTGCACCGCGTCGACGATCACCGACACCGCCGGGGCCGGCGACGCGGCCGGGTGCCCGGCCAGCGGCCAGGTGAGCAGCGCCGCACCGGCGAGCAGGCCGAGGATGATCAGATCGGCCCGGCCGACCGGCCCGGCGAGCAGCGGCCGGAGCAGGAACACCGCCGCCGCGAGCAGTCCCAGCCGGATCAGGTGCGCGGCGCCGAAGGTGCTGCCGAGCACCAGGCCCAGCCCCTCGCCGCTGATGTCGAACGGCCCGCCCCCGCTGGTGTACGGCACCTGCAACAACGCCACCGCGACGGTGGAGACCGCCACCAACCCCAGGCCGGTCCAGGCCAGACGCGCCGGCCCCTGCCGGGAGAGCCGACGCGGCCAGAGCAGCGCGAGCACCAGTGCGGGGCCCACGAGCAGCAGCAGGCCGACGTACCCGACGAACTTCGCGGTCTTGATCGCGTTGGTGACCAGCGGATCGGCCCGGCCGTCGTCTCCGCTGTCCACCGGCGGCTCCGAGGGCGCGCCGACGGAGTACGTGAACGCACCGGAGACCGGGTGGCTGTCCGCCGAGATCACCCGGTAGGTCACCAGGTAGGTGCCGTTGCCGCCGGAGGTGTCGACCGCGATGTTGACCACGCTGTCGGTGAAGGTCGGATCGCCTCGGTCGACGCGGGAGCCGTCCGGGGCGATGACCCGGATCCGGTCCGGCACCCGGCGGACCGGCTCGCTGAAGGTGAGCACGACCTCGGCCGGCACCGTGGGCACCACGGCCGACGCGGCCGGGCTGCTGCTGGAGAGCACGGCGTGGGCGGCGGCCGGTCCGGCGGGGACGAGCAGCAGGGCGACGACGGTGACCAGCAGGCCGGCAGCGGCGGCCCAGCGGGCGGATCGGCGGCGAGGGACGGCAGTCATGACCCACATCGTCTCCGACCGGACCCCCTTCCGGCGAGTCGCGGCCATCGATTGACGGCTATCGTCCTCGATCGGGTACGCCCACGCGGGTGCCGAGCCGAGGTCATGAGCGGGTAGTCGGCCGGAACCCGGAGAAAGTTCCCGGCGTGGCGCAGGCCATGAAGGGCCGAAGGACCCTGCTGCTGCCGGTCCCGCCGCGTAACCTGGGTTGTCGTGATCCCCGCTCCGCGCGACAGCCGCGCCACCGCCGACACCGGCGGTGTCGACGGACACGCCGGCCCCGACCCGGCCACCGGATGGGCGCTCGCCGCCCGCGACGGCGACCCGGCCGCCCAGGCCGCCTTCGTCCGGGCCACCCAGGCCGAGGTGTGGCGGTTCACGGCGGCACTGCTCGACCGGGACAGCGCGGACGACCTCACCCAGGAAACCTACCTGCGGGCGTTCCGGGCACTGCCCACCTTCGAGGGCCGGTCCACCGCCCGCACCTGGCTGCTCGGCATCGCCCGGCGGGCCTGCGCCGACCACCTCCGGACGGTGGTCCGGCGGCGACGCCTCGACCAGCGACTCACCGCCCACGCGCACACCGACCTGGCGCACCCCGATCCGGCCGGGCAACTCGGCACGGTCGACCTGGTCCGCCGACTGCCCGCCGAGCGGCGCGGCGCGTTCGTGCTGACCCAACTGCTCGGCCTCTCGTACGCCGAGGCGGCGACCGTGGAGGGCGTGCCGGTGGGCACCATCCGATCCCGGGTCGCCCGGGCCCGCGCCGACCTCGTGGACGCGGTCGGTGAGGCGCTGGCCGGGTGAACCAGGCTGCGCGGAGCGCGACGTCGAGGTGGACGCGGTGGCGGCCCTGGCTCGGGCTCGCCCTCCGGCTCGGGCTGGCCGCCGTCTGGCTCTATGCCGGCGCGTCCAAGGTCGGCGACCTGGCCGCCTCCGGCCGCAGTGTGCACGCGTACCAGGTGATGCCGTACGACCTGGCGGTGGTGATCGGCGCGGCGCTGCCCTTCGTCGAGCTGGCGTTGGGCGTACTCCTGCTGCTCGGGTTGGCCACCCGGCTGACCGCCGGGGTCTCGGTGGTCCTGCTGCTGCTCTTCGTCGCGGGCATCGCCTCGGCCTGGGCCCGTGGCCTGGCGATCGACTGCGGTTGCTTCGGGACCGGCGGCGAGCTGCCGACCGGGCAGCGCCCCAGCTACCTCCCGGAGATCCTCCGGGACGTGGCCTTCCTGGCGATGGCCGGGTTCCTGCTGATCTGGCCCCGGACGGCCGTCTCACTCGACGGCGTCCTGACGGGCGAACCGGTGGAGGACGAAGATGAGTAGTCGCAAGGGACGCAAGGACGCGGCCCGGGTCGTCCGGGAGCAACTGGCCCGCGAGCGGCGCCGCAAACGGACCCTGTGGATCTCGCTCAGCGCGGTGGTGGTGCTGGTCATCGCCGGGCTGATCGGGTGGAGTGTCTGGTCGGGCCAGCGGTCCGGCGACTTCACCCCGCCACCGGGCGCCAACGACGCGGGCACCGGCGTGGTGGTCGGCACCGGGCCGGTCACCGTCGATGTGTACGAGGACTACATCTGCCCGGCCTGCAAGCAGTTCGAGCAGACCAGCGGCCCCACCCTCAAACAGCTCGTCGACGACGGCAAGATCCGGGTCGTGTACCACCCGGTGGCCTACCTGAACCGCTTCTCCAGCACCCAGTACTCGACCCGGGCGTCCGCCGCCTCCGGGTGCGCCGCCGAGGGCGGCAGGTTCAGCGAGTTCGGCGCGGCGTTGTTCGAGCGCCAGCCGCCGGAGGGCGGCGCCGGCCTCAGCAACGACCAGCTCATCGACATCGGCGCCGAGGTCGGTCTGGACCGGGACGCCTTCGGCACCTGCGTCCGGGACGGCAGGTACACGTCGTGGACCGCGCACGTCACCGATGAGGCCAACCGCGCCGACGTCACCGGCACCCCGACCGTGCTGGTCGACGGCGAGCCGGTGCAGCAGTGGACGCCGGAGAACATCACCGCCGCGGTGGAGGCGGCCGGAAAGTGATCCGTGCCCTGTCGGCCCGCGTCGGGCTGCTGCTCACCGCCGTGGTCGCCGCGCTGCTGGTGACCGCCGCCCCGGCCGCCGCACACGGCGCGGACGCGCCTGACGGCACCGACTACCGGGTGGCGGTCGGCGCGGTCGCGGCCCGACCCGACCTGCGGGTCCGGGTGGTCGAGGCGGGCGCCAGACTGGAACTGACCAACACCGGTGACCGGCCGGTCGAGGTGATCGGCTACTCGGGCGAGCCCTACCTGCGGGTCGGGCCGGACGGCGTCTTCGAGAACACCCGCTCCCCGGCGACGTACCTGAACCGCACCATCCTCGCCGACACCCCGCTGCCGGACGAGGTCGATCCGGCCGCCGCACCGCAGTGGCGACGCGTCGACACCGGCACCACCGCCCGCTGGCACGACCAGCGCGCGCTGTGGCGCGAGGCGGGTCCGCCCGCCCAGGTCCGCGCCGCACCCGACCGCGAGCACCGGGTACGCGACTGGGCCGTACCGCTGCGCGACGCGGACGGGCGCACCGAGATCCGGGGCACCCTGGACTGGGTGCCGCCGCCGGACGCGTACCCCTGGTGGGTGGCGATCACGCTCGGCGCGCTCGCGGTGGGCGCGGCCGGGCTG
>NZ_SISL01000443.1:0-4872 GCF_004307965.1 Verrucosispora sp. SN26_14.1
GAGACACCCCCACCCACCCCACCGCCCTGAGTCGGCCGGTGGCGTTGATCAAGAAGTTTGGTCCTCCCGGAGCACTCCTGGGCGACCCAAACTTCTTGATCAACGCCTGCGTCGGCGGGCAGGGGGGGAGGGGGTTAGAGGATTGGTGGGGGGGTGTAGGTGGCGGCGTGTGGGTGGGACTGGACGATCTTGGAAATCCGGGTGGTCACCGCCTGGATCTGGGCGGGGGCGGCGCCGACGAAGGCGGCCCGGTCGGCGACCAGGGCGTCGATCTCGGCGCGGGTGAGGCCCAGCCGGGGGTCGGCGGCGAGGCGGTCGAAGAGGTCGTTGTCGGGCGCACCCTGCTCACGCATGGCGAGCGCCACGGCCACCGCGTGCTCCTTGATCGCCTCGTGGGCGGTCTCCCGGCCCACGCCCCGACGCACCGCCGCCACCAGGATCTTGGTGGTGGCCAGGAATGGAAGGAAACGCTCCAACTCCCGGTTGATCACCGCCGGGTACGCGCCGAACTCGTCGAGCACGGTGAGGAACGTCTGGAACAGCCCGTCGGCGGCGAAGAAGGCGTCCGGCAGGGCCACCCGGCGGACCACGGAGCAGGAGACGTCCCCCTCGTTCCACTGGTCGCCGGCCAGCTCGCCGACCATCGACAGGTACCCCCGGATGATCACGGCGAAGCCGTTGACCCGCTCCGACGAACGGGTGTTCATCTTGTGCGGCATCGCGCTGGAACCCACCTGGCCCGGCTTGAAGCCCTCGGTGGCCAACTCCTGCCCGACCATCAGCCGGATCGTGGTGGCCAGCGAGGAGGGTGCGGCGGCCACCTGCGCCAGCGCGGCGATCACGGCCATGTCGATCGACCGGGGGTAGACCTGCCCGACGCTGTCCAGCACCCGCTGGAAGCCGAGGTGCTCGGCGACCCGCCGCTCCAGCTCGGCCACCTTCTCGGCGTCGCCGTCGAAGAGGTCCAACTGGTCGGCGGCGGTACCCACCGGCCCCTTGATCCCGCGCAGCGGGTACCAGGAGATCAGGTCCTCCAGTCGCTCGTACGCGATGATCAGTTCCTCGGCGGCCGACGCGAAGCGCTTGCCCAGCGTGGTGGCCTGCGCCGCGACGTTGTGCGAGCGCCCGGCCATCACCACGTCCGCGTACTCGTGGGCGTGCCAGGCGAGCCGGGCCAACGTCGCCACCACCCGGTCCCGGATCAGCTCCAGCGAGCGACGCACCTGGAGCTGCTCGACGTTCTCGGTGAGGTCCCGCGAGGTCATCCCCTTGTGCACGTGCTCGTACCCGGCGAGCGCGCTGAACTCCTCGATGCGGGCCTTCACGTCGTGCCGGGTGACCCGCTCCCGGGCCGCGATCGAGTCGAGGTCGACGTCGTCGAGCACCCGCTCGTACGCCTCGACCACCCCGTCGGGCACCGGCACGCCGAGGTCCCGCTGGGCTTGGAGCACGGCCAGCCAGAGGCGACGTTCCAGCCGGATCTTCTCCTCCGGCGACCAGAGGGCGACCAGCTCGGGCGAGGCGTACCGGTTGGCGAGCACGTTCGGGATCGTCGTCACCCCGCCATTCTCCCGATGCCGCCGCCGCCCGCCCCGACCGGGTACGGCCGACAACCCGGAGGTCAGCGTTCCAGGATCGCCGTCACGCCCTGGCCGCCGGCCGCGCAGATCGAGATGAGTCCCCGGCCGCTGCCCTTCTCGGCGAGGAGCTTGGCCAGGGTGGCCACGATCCGGCCGCCGGTGGCCGCGAACGGGTGCCCGGCGGCCAGCGAGGAGCCGTGCACGTTGAGCTTGTCGGTGTCGATGGTGCCGAGCGGGGCGTCCAGACCGAGCCGGTCCTTGCAGAACTCCGGCGACTCCCACGCGGCCAGGGTGGCCAGCACCTGCGAGGCGAACGCCTCGTGGATCTCGTAGTAGTCGAAGTCCTGGAGGGTGAGCCCGGCCCGGGCCAGCATCCGGGGCACCGCGTACGCGGGGGCCATCAGCAGGCCCTCGTCGCCGTGCACGAAGTCCACCGCCGCCGTCTCCGACCAGGTGAACCAGGCCAGCACCGGCAGTTGGTGTGCGGCTGCCCACTCCTCGCTGGCCAGCAGCACGGTGGAGGCGCCGTCGGTGAGCGGCGAGGAGTTGCCGGCGGTCATGGTGGCCCGCTCGGCGTCCGGGCCCTTGGCGCCGAAGACCGGCCGCAGCGTGCCGAGCTTCTCCAGCGTGGTGTCGGCGCGGAGGTTTCCGTCGCGGGTGAGCCCCAGGTAGGGGGTCATCAGGTCGTCGAAGAACCCCTTGTCGTACGCGGCGGCGAGCCGCTGGTGCGAGCGCAGCGCCAGCTCGTCCTGGGCCTGCCGGTCGATGTTCCAGCGCAGCGCGGTCTGCGCGGCGTGCTCGCCCATGGAGAGCCCGGTACGCGGCTCGGCGTTGCGGGGGACCTCCGGCTGGAACGGCTGGGCCGGGCGCAGCTTGGCGGCGATCCGCAGCCGCTCGCCCAGCGTCCGGGCCGAGTTGAGCCGGAGCAGCGTGCGCCGCATGTCCTCGTTGACGGCGAGCGGGGCGTCGGAGGTGGTGTCGACACCGCCGGCGATGCCGACGTCGAGCTGACCGAGGGCGATCTTGTTGGCGACCAGGATCGCGGCCTCCAGGCCGGTGCCGCAGGCCTGCTGGATGTCGTACGCCGGGGTGCGCGGGTCGAGCTTCGAACCGAGCACCACCTCGCGGGTCAGGTTGAAGTCCTTGGCGTGTTTGAGCACGGCTCCGGCGACCACCTCGCCGACGCGCTGCCCGGCCAGGCCGAAGCGGGCGACCAGCCCGTCCAGGGCGGCGCCGAGCATGTCACTGTTCGAGGCGCTGGCGTACCGCGAGTTCGAGCGGGCGAAGGGGATCCGGTTGCCGCCGATGACCGCGACCCGTCGAACCTTCTGCACGATCCGCCTCCTCAGGAGTGTTGCCGTACCTTACCCGCCAGTAGGCTACGCCTATGACCGACAGGTACGCGAGTTTTGTCCAGTCGAGCGCCGGTCGAGCGCTGGTCAAGCGCCTCGGACTACCCGATCCGCCACGACTTCGCCGACATGCGCCGGGTGAGCCGATCCTCCCCGGGCCGGTCCTGCTCGGCACCTCCACCGGGGGCCGGCTCGCCGAGCCGGTCGGCAGGATCCTGACCGGCGCCGGGCTCGCCCTGCGCGATCCGGCCACCGCCGCACCGGACCCCACCTCCGGCCGTACGCCGACCAGCTCCGCCCTGGTCTACGACGCCACCGGCATCACCGACTCGACCGCGCTGCGGCAACTGCACGACTTCTTCCACCCGCAGGCCCGGGCGCTGCAGCCCAGCGGCCGGGTGATCGTGTTGGGCACCCCGCCCGCCGAGTGCGACACGCCGCGTGAGGCGACCGCCCAGCGGGCCCTGGAGGGGCTGACCCGCAGCATCGGCAAGGAGTTCGGCCGGGGCATCACCGCCCAACTGGTCCACGTCACGCGGCAGGCCGACGAGAGCACCTGGACCAGCCTGGACGCGACCCTGCGGTTCCTGCTCTCCGGCCGCTCGGCGTACGTGTCGGGGCAGGTGATCCGGGTCGGTGCCGGGCGGGCGAGCGCACCGGTGGACTGGGACCGCCCGCTGGACGGGCAGGTGGTGCTGGTCACCGGCGCGGCCCGGGGCATCGGCGCGGCACTGGCCCGGGTGCTGGCCCGGGACGGGGCGACGGTGGTGGCGCTGGACGTGCCAGCCGCCGGGGACGCGCTGGCCGGCGTCGCCAACGAGATCGGCGGCAGCGCCGTACAGCTCGACCTGACCGCCGCCGACGCGCCGGCCCGGCTCGCCGACCACCTGGCCGAACGACACGGCCGGGTGGACGTGGTGGTGCACAACGCCGGCATCACCCGCGACAAGACCCTGGGCCGGATGGACGCCGACCGCTGGGACCAGGTCATCGACGTCAACCTGTCCAGCCAGGAACGCATCAACGACGTGCTGCTGGACCGGGGACTGATCCCGGGCGGCGGGCGGATCGTCGGCGTCTCCTCGATCGCCGGGATAGCCGGCAACCGGGGCCAGACCAACTACGCCACCAGCAAGGCCGGCGTGATCGGGCTGGTCGACGCACTGGCCCCGGCACTGCGCGACCGGGGGATCAGCGTGAACGCCGTCGCGCCCGGCTTCATCGAGACCCGGCTCACCGCCCGTGTCCCGCTGGTGCTGCGTGAAGCGGGCCGCCGGATGAACAGCCTCTCCCAGGGTGGGCTGCCGGTGGACGTCGCGGAGACCATCGGCTGGCTGGCCTGGCCCGCCTCGGGCGCGGTCAGCGGCAACGTGGTCCGGGTGTGCGGCCAGAGCCTGCTGGGGGCGTGATGGCCACGCAACGGGAGCGGGTGACCCTGTCCGCACTGCCGACGGCCGGGCCGTTGTACCGGCAGGCCCTGCTGAGCGCGGTGCCGGGGCGCGGCGGGCGGCGGACGGACGAGGTGCCGGCGGTGGAGTTGGCCGTCGACCGGGTGGCCGTGGATCCGGACCGGTTGGCCGACTACGACCGGGTGTGCGGTTTCCGGCTCGCCGACCGGTTGCCGGCGACCTTCCCGCACGTGGTGGGCTTCCCGCTGGCGCTGCGCCTGATCAGCGCACCGGACTTCCCGATCCCGCTGACCGGGGTGGTGCACGTGGCGAACCGGATCACCGTGCACCGCCCGGTCACCGTGGCCGACCGGCTGGACTTCACCACGTGGGCGGAGCACCTGCGCCCGCACGACCGGGGGCGCCAGGTCGACGTGGTCCTCGTCGGGTCGGTCGACGGCGAGGAGGTGTGGCGCGGCGTCTCGACGTACCTGGGCCGGCAGCGCACTTCGGGTGGCGGCGAACGGCGCGACCCGGGTGACCGTCCCGCGC
>NZ_SISL01000444.1:0-4859 GCF_004307965.1 Verrucosispora sp. SN26_14.1
GACAGGGCCCGTGGGCCGGCGATCCGTCGCCGCCGCGGGCCCTTCGGCGTCCGGGCCCACCGGTCGCCCACGGCGTTCTGTGAGTCGTTTTGCGGCGGGGCGGGGTGGTGCGCTACGGTGGATCTACCGACGCGGGGTGGAGCAGCTCGGTAGCTCGCTGGGCTCATAACCCAGAGGTCGCAGGTTCAAATCCTGTCCCCGCTACTGCACGAGAAAGGCCCCGGGATCTCCCGGGGCCTTTCTCGTTGTCCGGAGTGCGGCGGCCCGTCCCGACCGGTGCCGGAACACCTTCTTCGGGGGTGGGTGGGGTGGTCGGTGCGGCTCGTACCGCATGGGGTAGGGTTGTCACATACCGACGCGGGGTGGAGCAGCTCGGTAGCTCGCTGGGCTCATAACCCAGAGGTCGCAGGTTCAAATCCTGTCCCCGCTACTGCACGACGAAGGCCCCGGGATCTCCCGGGGCCTTCGTCGTTTCCGATCCCTGCCGTTCCGGCCTTCGTCCGTCGGCCGGTGGGCCCGCCTCGGCGGTGCGCTGTTCCCCGGCAGGGGTTGCGGACCTCCGCGAGGATGAGGCCATGTCTTCAATCGGCAAGTGGTGGGGGCGGCTCGGCACGCTCCTGGGAACGGTCGTGCTGGCGGTGTTCGTGCCGGTCGCGGCGTGGGCCTCGACCGGCCCCGGGGAACTGGTCGTGGAAGCCGCCCGGCGGCGTGGGCGCGGTGGCGGCTTCTTCGGTTTCCTGGGCCTGCTCTGCTGCCTTGCGGTGGTGGCCGTGGTCGTCCTGCTGCTGGTGCGGCTCACCCGTAACCGGCGGCGCTGAACGGGTTCCGCAGCGCCTCCCGCGCGCTGCGGTCCCGGCACGGTGGTGCGTCCGGGGCGTGGTCTACTTGTCCGCGTGGAACTTCTGCACTCGGGCAAAGTGAGGGACGTCTACGCGGACGGCGACGACCTGATCCTGGTCGCCTCGGATCGCATCTCCGTCTACGACGTGGTGCTGCCGACTCCGGTCCCGGACAAGGGCAAGCTGCTCACCGCGTTGTCGCTGTGGTGGTTCGAGCAGCTCGCCGACCTGGTGCCGCACCACGTCATCTCCGCCACCGACGTGCCGGCCGAGTTCGCCGGGCGGGCGATCCGGTGCCGCCGGTTGCGGATGGTCCCGGTGGAGTGCGTCGCCCGCGGTTTCCTCACCGGGGGCGGCCTCAAGGAGTACCAGAGCACCGGGGCGGTGTCCGGCGTCGCGCTGCCGCGTGGGCTGGGCGAGGCGTCCATCCTGCCCGAGCCGATCTTCACCCCGTCGACCAAGGCGCCGATGGGCGAGCACGACGAGCCGATGACCTTCGCCGAGGTGGTCGACGAGGTCGGCGCGGAGACCGCCGAGCGGCTGCGGAAGCTGACCATCGACGTGTACTGCCGGGGCGCCGAGCTGGCCGCCGAGCGCGGCATCCTGGTCGCCGACACCAAGATCGAGCTGGGCTGGGCGGCGGACGGCACCCTGGTCCTCGCCGACGAGGTGCTCACCCCGGACTCGTCCCGCTTCTGGCCCGCCGAGTCGTACCAGCCGGGCCGTACGCAGTTCTCCTACGACAAGCAGTACGTGCGGGACTGGGCGGCGGGCAGCGGCTGGGACCGGCGCGAACCGGCGCCCGAGGTGCCGGACGAGGTGGTCGAGGCGACCCGGGCCCGCTACGTGGACGTCTACGAGAAGATCACCGGCAACCGCTGGGAGTGACCCCGGCGCCGGTCGTCACTCGCTGCGGTGCCGGCCGATGTGCTGCTCGGTGGGGAGGGTCGCGGAGGTGATGCGGACCGTGGTGCCCTCCGGGCCGGTCTCCACGTCCATCGCGTCGGTCAGCTCGCGGGCCAGCCAGAGTCCCCAACCGCCGGCGGTCTCCGGCGCCGGCCGGCTGCGGTCGTCGAGGCGCTGCACACTGATGCCCTGACCGTGGTCGGAGACCTCGCACATCACCAGTTCCGACTGCCGCCAGAGCCGGAGCCAGCCCCGCCCTCCGCCGTGCCGGACCGCGTTGGTGATCAGCTCGTTGACCGCGAGCACGAAGTCGTCGAGGCGGTCGTCGCGCAGCCCTGCGGCACGCACGCACGAGGCGACCGAGTGCCGCAGCTCGGTCACCTGTGCCTGGTCGAAGGCGTCGGCGATCAGGAGGGTGTGTTCGATGGGCACCACCGTACGCGGTGTGCGGGGTTCTGCGTTCGTCATGGCCCCGTCCCGACAGGAGATCGCAGAGCTTTAAGCGGCTTTTACCACCGTACGTCAGGATTCGTGGGACCGCATCGGCGAGGACCCGTCACACAGGCTGTGGCATGGTGACGGGCGTGTCCGCCCCCGGTGGTTTCGAACTCCCTCTCTGGCGGGCCGTCGCGGTCTTCCGGGTGGCCTCGCTGGCGTACGTCTGCGTGGTCGTGCTGCGCGACGCGGACCGCTACGCCCACCCTCTGCTCGCCGGGGTGCTGGTGCTGGTGATGGCGGTCTGGACCGGCGTCACCGCGATCGGCTACGCCGCTCCGGCCCGGCGCGGCTGGCCGCTGCTCCTGGCCGATCTCGGCGTCGTGGTGGCGATCCTGCTGGCCACTCCCTGGGTGATGGGCCGCGACGCGCTGGACGCCGGCCTGCCGACCATGGCGGTGGCCTGGTTGAGCGGCCCGGTGCTGGCCTGGGCGGTCTGCGGCGGACGGCGACGCGGCGCGCTGGCCGCTCTGGTCGTCGGCGCCACCGACCTGGCCACCCGGGGGATGGCCACCCCCACGGCGATCAACGGCGCGATCCTGATGTTGCTCGCCGGCGTGGTGGTCGGGCACGTCGCCCGGCTCACCGTGACCGCCGGGGAGCGGTTGCAGCGGGCGGTCGAGATCGAGGCCGCCAACCGCGAACGGGAACGCCTGGCCCGTGACATCCACGACTCGGTGCTCCAGGTGCTCGCCCTGGTGCAGCGGCGCGGCGAGCGACTCGACGGCGAGGCCGGCGAACTGGCCCGGCTGGCCGGTGAGCAGGAGGCGGCGCTGCGCATGTTGATATCCGGTACCGGCCCGATGTCCGTCGACGACGTGGACTCGCCGGTGGACCTGCGCGCGCTGCTCGGCCGGTACGCCTCGGGCGGCGTGTCGCTCTCCGCGCCGGCCACTCCGGTGCCGTTGGCCCCGCCGGTGGCCCGCGAACTGGCCGCCGCGATCGGGGCCGCGCTGGACAACGTCGCCCGCCACGGCGACGGACGTGCCTGGGTGCTGGTCGAGGACGAGGGGACGGCGGTCACCGTGTCGATCCGGGACGAGGGGCCGGGCTTCACGCCGGAACGACTCGCCGAGGCCGCCGCCCAGGGCCGGCTCGGCGTGACCCATGCGATCCAGGGCCGGCTCGCCGAACTCGGCGGGACCGCCCGGATCAACTCCACCCCGGGCTCCGGCACCGAGGTCGAGCTCACCGTGCCGAGGAGGGGATCGTGAACGGCGTACGCGTGATGGTGGTCGACGACCACCCGATGTGGCGGGAAGGGGTGGCCCGCGACCTCACCGAGGCCGGCCACGAGGTGGTCGCCAGTTGCGGGGAGGGCCGGCAGGCGGTCCGGGTGATCGCCGCGGCCCGCCCCGACCTGGTGGTGCTCGACCTGCAACTGCCGGACATCTCCGGTGTGCAGGTGATCCGGGGCCTGCGGGCGGAACGGCCCGAGGTGCGGGTGCTCATGCTCTCCGCCAGCGGCGAGCAGCAGGGGGTGCTGGACGCGGTGAAGGCCGGCGCCACCGGCTACCTGCTGAAGTCGGCCGGGCTGGCGGAGTTCCTGGACGCGGTCCGCCGGACCGCCGCCGGTGAGCCGGTCTTCACGCCGGGCCTGGCCGGGCTGGTGCTCGGCGAGTACCGCCGGCTGGCCGCCGTCCGGGAACAGGCTCCCGCCGGTACGCAGGACACCGCACCCCGGCTCACCGACCGGGAGACCGAGGTGCTGCGGCTGGTGGCCAAGGGGATGTCCTACAAGCAGATCGCCGAGCGGCTCGGACTGTCGCACCGGACGGTGCAGAACCACGTACAGAACACGCTCGGCAAGCTGCAACTGCACAACCGGGTCGAACTGACCCGGTACGCGATCGAACGCGGCCTGGACGAATGAGCGAGCGCAGCGAGCGAACCATCAGGCACAGCAGGTACGGCGGCACGCAGCGCAGCACAGTGACGTCGTGAGCGGGACTCAGACCGAGTGCGGCGGCCGGGTCTCGTGCACGGCCAACTCCTCCGCGCTGGCTCCGCCACCGGCCGCTCCCGCGTCGTACGCGATGGAGTCGGTCTCCTGGTCGGTGTGCGCGCCCTCGTCCGGTTCGACCAGCCGGCCCACCGTGGCGTCGGCGACGGTGCCCAGCCGGTCGTGGTCGTAGAGCGACACCGGGGATTTCGGGTCGGAGGTCGGGCCGGGATCGATCACGTCGGCGTCGAGCTGCGCCTGCGCCGCCTGCTCCCGGCTGTCCGCCTCGGCCGCGATGTCCGGGTCGACCGGACCGGCCAGCGGGTCGTCGACCGGCAGTTCGAACCGCTCCCGGCCGAGCTTGTAGTCCAGCGACTCGCCGTCGAGCTGCTCCTCGGCGGTGGTGCCGAACTCGTCCACCGCCACCGGGGTCCGGTCACCGGGCAACTGGGCCGGCGCCGGGCCGTCCGCCTCCCGGCCGGTCAGCACGTCGTCACCGGCCGTCGAGTCGTCGTCGGCGGTGTCCGGCAGGCCGTCGGCCTCAGGGTCGGACAGGGGGGTCGGGTACTCGTCGTCGCGCATGACTGACCACTACCCGTTGCCCTCCGGCCGTAACCGGTCACGTCCGCGTCGTTCGGGCAGCCGCCGCTGGCGGGCCACCGCGGCGACCGTGCCGG
>NZ_SISL01000445.1:0-4858 GCF_004307965.1 Verrucosispora sp. SN26_14.1
GGCCGCCGCCGCGTCGTCGGCCGCCACCGCGAGCCGCACCAGCTCGGGCGTCCACTGGTGGAGCAGGGTCATCTCACCGGGCCCACGGTCCAGGACCACCGACAGCTCCGCCAGCGCCCGCGCCGGATCCCCGGCCTGCTCGGCGGCGAGCGACCGCGCGGCCAGCAGGAAGTCGCGATTCTCCCGGTCGGCGACGGTACGCACGGGAAGCTCCAGACCGGCGCGTAGGTGCGCGGTCGCGACGGCGGTGTTCCCGCGACGCCCGGCGATCACCGCGGCGACGCCGTGCCAGAGCAACGCCGGCCCGCGCTCCCGCAGCCCGGAATACGTGATCGCCGTGCTGTCCCGTTCGAGGCCGTCGAGTTCGGCGAGCGCGTCGTCCCAGCGACCGAGCCAGTACAGCAGCACGGCGGCAGTGAGCGTCGAGACGCCCCGACCGGGCCCGCCGTCGCGCTGACCCAGGTCGCGTGCCCGGCACAGGGTCTCCTGCGCCGCCGGCCACCGGTCGAGGTTCTGCAGACTGAAGATCCGGCCGTCGAAGGCGAACGTCCGCAGGTCGGCGTACTCGGGTGCGTCGCCCAGCACGGCCAGCGCCCGGTCCGCGTAGTCGAGGGCGGCGACGTGGTCGCGGCGGACCGAGTGGGTCAGCCACAGGTCGGTCAACGCGTACGCGACGGCGAAGGCGTCCCCGGCCTCCTCCCCCACCCGCAACGCCTCCCGGGCGGTGCTGTCCGCCGTACCCAGGTCGCCGTTGCTCGCCCGGTTGACCATCGACAGCGAGGCCAGCAGGCGGGCCTGCCACACCGCCGGTACGGCCGGCCGCCGCAGCGCCGCACCCAGCACGTCCAGCGCCTCCTCGTTGCGCCCCTGGCCGAACAGCGTGCGGGCCAGGATCGAGGACATCTCGGCCTGTTGTCCCGGCGCGGTCGGCAGCGTCAACGCCGCCCGCGCCCGGGCGGCGGCCTCGGAGTGACGCCCGGCGTCGAGCAGCACCCGGGCCAGCTCCACCGAGAGCACCGCCTGGTCGGCCCGGTCGAGCGGGCTCACCGACAACTCGCGGTGCAGCAACTCCACCGCGATGTCCGGGGCACGGGCCGCCAACGCCGGTGCCGCCTCGACCACCCACGTACGGGTCCACTCGTCACCGGTGTGCCCGGCCGCCAACAGTTGCTGGGCCACCCGCAGCGGCTCGGCGCCGGCACCCGCCAACGTCCGCGCCGCCTCGCAGTGCAGCGCCGCACGCAGCGCCGCCGGCATGCTGTCGTAGAGCGCCTGCCGGATCAACGGATGCCGGAAGGCGAGTTGGTCGCCGACGCCGACGACGATCCCGGCGGTGACCGCGTTCTGCAGCCCTTCGGCCAGGTCCGACGCGGTCCGGCGCAGCACTGCGGCAAGGTCGGTGACGGCGAACTCGCCACCGAGCAGCGATGCGGTCCGCAACATCTGGGCGGTGGCCGCCGACACCACGCTGAGCCGGTCGGTCAGCGCTGCCGCGAAGGAGGCGGGCACCCGGTCGAGGGCGTCGTCGGAGAGTTCACCGCCGCTCGGCACCGCACCGGCGGTCTGCTCCCGCGCCAGGGCGTCGAGCAGTTCACGCAGATAGAGCGGATTGCCCATGGCCCGCCCGAGCAGACGGTCCAGGCCCGGTCCGGGTGGCGCGCCGAGGACCCCGGTGGTCATCGTGCGGACGTCGTCCGGGCTGAGCGCGCCGAGCGCCAGCAGCGTGCCGCCCCGGCGCAGGGTGGCGGCCCGCAACGTCTGGACGTCCTGCCGGGTCGGCACCGGACGGGTGGCGCTGACCAACAGCAGCGGAAGCTCCTCGACCGCGAGGGCGAGCCGGTGCCACAGCATCAACGACGCCTCGTCGGCCCATTGCAGGTCGTCGAGGACGAGCACCGTCGGGCCGTCCGCACACAACTCGTCGACCAGCGACACGAGCATTTCCGTCGCCGTACCGGCGATGTCGTCGGCAGCGAAAAGCCCTGGCCGACGGTCCCGCAGGAACACGGCGATGCGTGCCCGGCGCGGATCCGGCGAACGCGGCCGGACCTGGAGACAGTCCAGCATCACCCGCAACGGAAAGCGGTGGGACAACTGGTCGGCAGTCCCCCACAGCACCTCACGGCTGCCGCCCTCCCGGGCAGTCAGACCGGCTGCGACCAGGGCAGACTTACCGATGCCCGCCTCGCCCTCCACCCACAGCACCGACCCACGGCCCTGGCCGGCGGCCTCGGCGGCGGCGTGCAACACGGCCAGTTCCTTTTCCCGTCCGGCCCAGACAGTTGGCAGATCAACTGGAAACATGGCGAATGCACCCGAACGGAATGGACCGCGAAGCGACGCGCATCGGTGCATATTAGCCGACCGTCACGCCCGAACATGACCACGAATTGAACACCGAGAATGTGGCTCGCATTTCCTGGGCTCGCTTTTCCCACCGCGACCGCATCCGTGCTGCGTACCACCCCCGGCGGGCACGCCCCCACCGCACCGTCCCCCGCGCCGCACCACCCCGCACCGATCCACCCCCTCGCCCGGATGCCTCCCGGCGGGCGGGGACGCGACACGACCACGGGGGGATGACGGGGCCAGCCGGTCACCCGAAGACGAATCGGCCCGCTATCAGGATCTGATAGCGGGCCGCTCGAACTGCGATCGATGGTGGGCGATACTGGGTTTGAACCAGTGACCTCTTCCGTGTCAAGGAAGCGCGCTCCCACTGCGCCAATCGCCCGTGCTGTTGTTACACCGAGGTGGGGACGGGATTTGAACCCGCGTACACGGCTTTGCAGGCCGTTGCCTCGCCTCTCGGCCACCCCACCGAGGTTGCCCCCGTCACGCGTGGCGGCAGCTCCGAGCGGACGACGGGATTCGAACCCGCGACCCTCACCTTGGCAAGGTGATGCGCTACCAGCTGCGCTACGTCCGCACGTCTCCGGTTTTCCGGTGACGGATGAGAACTTTAGCCGAGCGGTGGAACGGTTGCCAAATCGGGCCCCACCCGGCGCGCCCGGTTCCGCCGTGCGGCAGACCGCGCCCCGCGAGCTTCCTAGGAGCCTGCACTGGTTGCTCCTGATCGCGGCCGATGGTGGAGGGCCGCGCAAGAGCAGGACCGCAGCTCGGTAGACGGCCCGGGACGGACGTCGCGAGTGTCCGGGTTCCGACTGTCGCAAGCCGGATCACCAGGGGTTTGGTGACACGCCGTGTCCGTCTTGATGGGCTACGGTGACGGACGTGACGAGACGTGCGGCCGAGATCCGCCTGGATGCCCTGCTGCGCACCGCTTGTGACGTGATCGTGCAGCGGGGGCTGGCGAACACCCGCACGGCGGACGTGGCGCAGGCCGCCGGGGTGAGCCAGGCCCTGGTCTTCTACCATTTCGCCACCAAGGAACGCCTGCTCGCGCAGGCCTTCGCGTACGCGGTCGAACAGGATCTGGCCCGGCTGGACACGGTGACCCGGTCCAGTGCCCCGCCGCTGACCAAGCTCCGCCGCATCCTCCGGCTCTACACTCCTGCCGGTCGACCCACCTCCTGGTCCATGTGGATCGACGGCTGGTCGGAGTCGCTGCGTACCCCGGAGTTGGAGAAGGTCTCCCGCAAGTTGGACCTGCGGTGGCGGCAGGACCTCGCGACGGTGATCTCCGACGGGGTCCGCGAGGGTGTCTTCGAGTGCACCGACCCGGCGGGCGCGGCCTGGCGGATCAGCGCGGTCATGGACGGCCTGGCGGTCCAGCTCGCGGTGCACGACCGGGTGATCTCCCGACGGCAGTTCGCCGAGTGGGTACGCCTGGTGACCGCCCGGGAACTGGGCCTCGATCCGGCGCAGCTCGACTGAGCCCGCACCGCACCGACCACCAGGCCGTCTCCGGCACCCTGGCGAACCGCCGTCGGAGGCGGTCGGCGACGACGACAATGACGCCATGGATCTGCTCGAGGTGTACCGACGCAGTCTGGTGGAGTTCACCGACCGGGTGGAACAGGTCGGCGGTGGGCAGTGGTCGGCGGTGACCCCGTGCCCGGGGTGGGACGTCCGCACCCTGGTCAACCACGTCGTCGGTGAACAGCGCTGGAGTGTCGCGCTGCTCGCCGGCCGGACCATCGCGCAGGTCGGCGACCGGTACGACGGCGACCAGCTCGGTGACGATCCGGTCGTGGCGGCGCGTGACGCGGCGGCACAGGCCGAGTTGGCCGCCGCCTCCCCCGGCGCGCTGCACCGCACCGTGCACCTCTCGGCCGGCGACACGCCCGCCGAGGAGTACCTGCACCAACTGCTCGCCGAGCATCTCGTCCACGGGTGGGACCTGGCCGTGGCGATCGGCGTCGACCCGAGGATGGACGCCGACGCGGTCGCCGAGTGCGCCCGGTGGTTCCGCCGCGCCGTCGGTGACTACCGGAGCAACGGGCTGGTGCACGACCAGGTCGACGTCTCACCGCAGGCCGACGAGCAGGACCGGCTGATCGGCGCGTTCGGCCGCGATCCCGGCTGGGCACCGTAACCGCCCGCCGCACGGCGTGACGAGTACGGCGGCCGGCGCGGGAGATCCCGCGCCGGCCGCACCCCCGGTGTGTGAAGTACGCGAGCGGTCAGCCCAGCCGACCACCGTCACGGGGTACCGTCCGCCAGCGCTGGCGCGGCCCGGGTTGCCGCTCCCAGCGGTCCGCGGCGCTCACCGAGACGCCGTCGGCGGGTACCGGTTCCGGATCCTTGGTCAACTGCCGCAGCCGCATCAGCAGGCCGACGCCGAGGAACAGCAGCAGCCCACCGAGCAGGAAGGCGACCTCGGTCAGGCCGAGCCCCGCCCCGGTCTGCGAGACGTTGCCGGCGGCTCCGGCGTCCGGCGCGGCGGCTCCGCCAC
>NZ_SISL01000446.1:0-4823 GCF_004307965.1 Verrucosispora sp. SN26_14.1
GAGTCGCGGCGCCGCCGGGCGCCGGGACGGGGTGCGGGGCGCGGACCTCGGGGACACCCGGTGTCCGATCGTCGGACGACACCGTCCTGTTCCCGCAGGTACCCGGCCCGGACGCCTTCGACGCGGTACGCGCCGCCCCGGCGCGGATCGACCTGACACCCGGCGTACCCGATCTGGCGGCGTTTCCCCGCGCGGCCTGGCTGCGGGCCGAGAAGGTGGTGCTGGGGCGGCTGGCCGCATCGGACCTCGGCTACGGCGACCCGTGCGGGACGCCGACGCTGCGCCGCGCCGTCGCCGGGTGGCTGGCCCTCAACCGGGGGATCAGCGTCGACCCGGCCGAGGTGATCGTCACCACCGGGGTGTCGCAGGCGCTCGGCCTGCTCGCCCAGGTGCTGCCGGACGACGGCATCACCACCGTCGGCGTGGAAGACCCCGGCTCCCTCGGCGTCCGGCAACATCTCGACAACTGGCGGCTCGACACGGTGCCGATCCCGGTCGACGCCGCCGGACTGCGGGTGGACGAACTGGCCGCCAGCGGGGCACCCGCGGTGATGCTCACCCCCGCGCACCAGTTCCCGACCGGCGTGGTGCTCGACGGCGAGCGGCGCCGCCGGCTCGCCGACTGGGCCCGCAGCGGCGGTCTGGTCATCGAGGACGACTACGACGCCGAGCACCGCTACGACCGCCCGCCGGTGCCCGCGCTGCGGGCCACCCTGCCGGAGCGGGTCTGCTACGCCGGCAGCGTGTCGAAGCTGCTCGCCCCGGCGCTGCGGATCGGTTGGCTGCTGGTGCCCCACCGGTACCGGGACCCCGTGGTGGCCGCCAAACGCAACGCCGACCTGGGCAACGCGATTCTGCCGCAACTGGTCCTCGCCGAGCTGATCACCTCAGGGGCGCTGGAACGGCAACTGCGGCTGCTGCGCCGCCGGCACGTACGCCGCCGGGACGCGATGATCGCCGCCCTGGCACGTCACCTGCCCAGGGCGACCGTGCACGGAGCAGCGGCCGGGCTGCACCTGACCGTCACCCTGGACGGCAACGTGGTGGACACCGAGTTGGCGGCGGCGACTCTCGCCCGTGGGGTGAAGGTGCAGCCGTTGTCCTGGCACTGCCGCCGGCCGTACCCGCCCGGCCTGGTCCTCGGCTACGCGGCCAACTCCGCCTCGGCCATCGAGGAGGGCATCGCCACCGTGGCCGCCGCGCTGCGCTGAGTCATCACGAACGAGGTCCCGGTGTCAGTCGAACAGCCCGTCGAGCGCCTTCTGTTCGAGTTCGCGCCAGCGCTGGGCGTCCTTCAGCGCCTTGGCGATCTCCTTCTCGTCGAGGTGGTGGGCGCCCTCCTCACGGATGCACGCGACGCTGAACGGCCCGCCGACCGACGGCGAGGTCCGCTCCAGCGCCTCCAGCACCCGTACCACGCCCACCACGCCGTACTCGACGGTGCGCGTGGTCATCCGGAAGTGGGACAGCAGCGCGCCGGCCTGCTGGGCCATGGGGGCGCCGGAGCCGATGGCGTGGAAGCCCACGTCCTCGTAGCGGCCGATGAGCCCGTTTGGGTTGATCTCCACGATCCACGGCCCGCCCTGGCTGAAGCCGACCGCGAGCAGGTACGCCGACACCCCGCCGCCGTTGGGCTCGCCGGGCACGTCCGGGATGTAGTTCTTGTAGTGCTTCTTGAAGATGGGCAGGACGCGCTCCTGCAACTCGTCGCCGATGTCGGGGGCTTCGAGGATGGCGGTGGCCGATTCCTCCAGGAGGGGACGCAGGTCGTTGAGTACGCCCCGCGCGCCACTGCCGCCCCAGGCGGCGGAGGAGCCCAGCGGATGCAGCTTCTGGGCGGGGAAGCTCAGACCACGGTCGCTCTCGGTGATCTGGGAGTCCGCGCCGATCACCACCCCGTCGCTGCAGACAACGGCGAGTACGACGGTCATGGAGTCCTCCTGGGCAGGGGTAAGGGGTGTCAGGCGCGAGGTACCCGACATGCCGTCTGCCTACACACCGACAGGTGTCGACCCGTTCGCCTCGATGTTCTGCGGCCGGCGTCGGAGCACCGGGCGCGGAGCAGGTCAGGACGGTTTGCGGAGTTCGGCCGCGCCGAAGGACACCGAGAACCGCTTGCACCAGATCGAGACGCTGCGGAAGTCGTCGAGATTCGCGTCGGCGGGGATGTCGTACACCTGGTCGCCCCGGTTTCCCTTGAGCCGGTCGAGTTCGAGCCATCGCCCGTCGTCGAAGACGTGCCAGCCGTCCCGGCCGGCGATCACCGGCTGGTCGGTGAGCCAGACTCGCAGGTCGGGGCCGTTGGAGGTGGACAGGTCCTGGAGTGCCAGCCGGTGACTGCCGTCCGCGAGCCGGATCAGTCGGGCGGTGCCGGTGGTCTCGTGTTCGTGGGTGACGAACTCTCCGCTGGCCAGCAGCCTGTTCCTCGGACTCGGCGCGACGGAGACGTCGGCGGCGGAAGGTGACGCCTGGGCGGAGGGGGACCCGGCCGCTGCCGGCGAACCCTCGGGCGCGGGTGCGCCGACCTCCGGCAGTGTCTCGGCGACCACCTGGTTGGTGAACAGCTTCCACGGTTGGAACCAGTAGAGACCGAATGCCGCGCCTGCGCCCAGCAGGACGGCGAGGAGCCAGGTCAGGGGTTTGCGCGTCATCGCCGGAGCCTATGTCGGCGGAAACTCCACCGGCGCTGTCAGTCTATTTCGGATTTCTTACGGTGCGGGGTGCCCGGCGGCTCGCCGGACGAGGAGCCCGGGAAGGCCAGTCGTCACAGGCGACCCGGATGATCGCAATCCTGAGTGAACTGTCAGGATTGCGGGATGACGGTCAGAACTGCCGGCAGGGTCGCCCTGGTCACGGGCGGGAGCCGGGGCATCGGCGCCGCCGTCGCGCGCCGCCTCGCCGAGGACGGGATCGACGTCGCGTTCACCTACCGCACGGCGGGGGACAACGCGAAGTCCGTCCTGGCCGACATCGAGGCGTACGGGCGGACCGGCTTGTCGCTCAGCGCGGACAGCGCCGATCCGACGGCGGTGATCGACGCGGTGGACCGGACGGTGGCCGAGTTGGGGCGGCTGGACATCCTGGTCAACAACGCAGGGGTGTTCGCGGGTGGGCCGATCGAGTCGGTCAGCTTCGACGCGCTGGACCGGGCGGTCGCGGTGAACGTACGCGGGGTGTACCTGGCCACCCAGGCGGCGGTGCGGCACATGGGCGATGGTGGGCGGATCGTCAACATCGGCAGCAGCTTCGCCAGTCGTGTCCCCGCGCCCGGAGTCAGCGCGTACGCGATGACCAAGAGCGCGGTGAACGGGCTGACCCGGGCCCTGGCCCGCGAACTCGGCCCGCGTGGCATCACCGTCAACCTGATCCTGCCCGGCTCGACCGACACCGACATGAATCCGGCCGACAGCGACGGTGCGGACGCGCAGCGGACGCAGATCGCCCTCGGGCGGTACGCGTCGCCGGCCGACGTGGCCGCGACCGTCAGTCACCTGGTGGGTGACGGCGGCCGGCACATCACCGGTGCGTCGATCGCGATCGACGGCGGTGCGACCGCCTGAGGGGTGGCGTCCCGGCACCGTGGTGACCTAGACTCCAAACCCCGTTCGATCGAAGATCGTCGTTGTGGCTTCGACGGTGTCGGCCGACGTGTCCCGGCTACCGGCTGGAGCAGTTGTGGACGAAGGTCACCTGATCGATCGCCGGCGCCTGCTGGGCCTGATCACCGCCACCCTCGCCGTCGGCGTGATCCCGGAGGCGTGGCTCGCCGAGGCGGCGTACGGGGCGACGCCCCGCTGGAACCGACCGTTCGACAAGTGGGTCCCGATCACCTCGTCGTTCGGCGTACGGGTCGACCCGATCACCGGCGAGCGGCGGCAGCACAACGGCACCGACTACAGCGACGGCGGCATCCTCGGCTATCCGGTCCGGTCGATCGCGGCCGGCACCGTCACCGGCGTCACCTACAGCGCCGCCGGGCTCGGTCACCACGCCACGGTCACCCACGCCGACGGGTGGCGCAGCGTCTACGGTCACCTGCGGGACGTACCCGTGGTGCGGGTCGGCGCGCAGCTCGCGGCCGGGCAGCACCTCGGCAACGTCGGGTCGACGGGCCGCTCCACCGGGCCGCACCTGCACCTGGAGATCTTCCATCCGAACGGGCACCGCGTGGACCCCGAGTCGATCCTCACCGGCGCTCCCTACGCCGGGGCACCCGGCCAGCCACCCGCGATTCTCACCAAGGACGGACTCATGTACCTCATCTGGAGCACCGGCGGCACCGGCTACCTGGTCACCCCCAACCGCGTGATCGGGCTGCGGTCGATGGCCCACTACAACCTGTTCAAGCGGATCATCAACTCGAACCAGGCCGCCGACCAACCCGAGATCTTCAACCAGTTGGAGATCGACCAGATCAACGCGTACCTGAACGGGCACGTCCCGGCCTGACCCGGCGTCAGGTCGCGGCGCTCCGGGCGTCGCCGTCGCGCCCGTCGAGGACGGCGAGCAGGGCCGAGGCGACGAGCGCCACCGGCCGGTCGTCGTCGCGGGTCAACCGGCGCAGCGTGTCCGCCGCGAGGGTCCCCGGCATCTCGGCGAGGGCCTGGGTCAGCCGCATCCGCGCCGCCGAGTCCGCGCCCGGATCGGCGAGTTCGTCGGCCAGTGCAGTCATGATCCGTTCCGCCCACGTCGCGTCCTCGGCGAGGGTGCCCAGCAGTTCGGCCGCCTCGACGTCGTTGGGACCCTCGACCACGAGACCGACAAGCGTCGGCACCGCCCGGGTGTCGCCCCGGGCGCCGAGCGCGAGCGCGGCCGGTCCGCGC
>NZ_SISL01000447.1:0-4815 GCF_004307965.1 Verrucosispora sp. SN26_14.1
CCGCCGGCCGGCATCCTGCCCGGCAACGGCCGGCGGATCGTCCGGGCGCTGGAGGTGATCGAGCTGACCGGCCGGCCCTTCACCGCCGCGTTGCCGGAGCCGACGCCGTATTATCCCGCCCTCCAGGTCGGCGTCGACCTGGACACCGCCCGGCTGGACGAGCGCATCGCGCTCCGGGTGGACCGGATGTGGGCCGACGGCCTGGTCGCCGAGACCCGCGAGCTGGTCGGCCACGGCCTGGCGCAGGGGCGTACGGCCAGCCGGGCGCTCGGGTACCAGCAGGTGCTGCGCTTCCTCGCCGGTGAGCTGACCGAGACCGAGGCGCACGACGAGACGATCCGGGCCACCCGTCGCTTCGTCCGCCGCCAGCGGTCCTGGTTCCGGCGCGACCCGCGCGTCCGCTGGCTCGACTCGACCGATCCGGGACTGATCGAGGCCGCCGTCGGGACGGTCCGCGCCGCTGCGCCATGATGGAAGGCGTGGAGTTCACCAAGGGACACGGCACCGCCAACGACTTCGTGATCCTGCCCGACCCGGACGGCGCGTTCGACCTCACGCCCGAGCTGGTCGCGACGATCTGCGACCGGCGACGCGGCCTCGGCGGGGACGGTGTGCTGCGGGTGGTCCGCGCCGCCAAGCACCCGGACGGCGCCGCCCTGGCCGGCGAGGCCGAGTGGTTCATGGACTACTGGAACTCCGACGGCTCCTTCGCCGAGATGTGCGGCAACGGCACCCGGGTCTTCGTCCGGTACCTGCTGGAGACCGGGCTGGCCGTCCCCGGCGACGGCGACCTGCCGGTGGCCACCCGCGCCGGCGTCGTGCACGCCCGGATCGACGGCGACACCATCGCCGTCCAGATGCGGCGTCCCCGGTTGTACGCCGCCTCGACCGCCGCCCTGGGCGGTCTGGCCCTGCCCGGCACGGCGGTGGACGTCGGCAACCCGCACCTGGTCTGCCCGCTGCCGGCCGGTCTGGACCTCGCCGCCCTGGACCTGACCCGGGCGCCCCACGTCGACGAGGACCTCTTCCCGCACGGCGTGAACGTCGAGTTCACCGCCGCCGCTGACGCCGTCGACGGCGGTGACCCGCGCGTGCTGATGCGGGTCTACGAGCGCGGCTCGGCCGAGACGCTGTCCTGTGGCACCGGCGCGTGCGCGGTCGCCGCCGTCGCGCTGCACGACGCCGGCCGGGAGACCGGCACCGTCGTGGTCGACGTACCCGGCGGCCGTCTCACGGTGACCGTCGACGAGGACTCCTGCTGGCTCTCCGGCCCCGCCGTCCTGGTGGCCACCGGCACCCTCACCCTCACCTGACCACCCCCGGCACCCCGCCCACGCCGCACCCGTGGGGCCGCGCCGATCATGGAGTTGTGGCTGACGGTATGCCCTCTTCACGTGGGCTTTGTCCGCGCCACAAGTCCATGATCGACGCGAGCCGGCGGTCTCCGGGCAACCCGGCGGTGTGCAGGGCCGGCTAGCGCCGGGTGTCAGGGGGTGGCGGAAGCGCTGGCGGCGATCTCGGGGAGGTCGGCCGGGCCCGGGTCGGCGACGGGGGGCGGGGTGGCCGCCGGGTTCTGGGCGGCGGCGCGGACGGCGGCGGCCACCGCCGGGGCCACCCGGGAGTCGAAGACGCTGGGCACGATGACCGTGGGGTTGATCTTCTCCTCGCCGACCAC
This sequence comes from Verrucosispora sp. SN26_14.1, assembly GCF_004307965.1. Lineage (NCBI taxonomy): Bacteria > Bacillati > Actinomycetota > Actinomycetes > Micromonosporales > Micromonosporaceae > Micromonospora > Verrucosispora sp. SN26_14.1. Next base: position 1,676 of record NZ_SISL01000447.1, read on the forward strand.
GTCGGCGATGGCCCGGGCGGCGGCCAGCGCCATCTCCTCGGTGAACTCCTCGGCGTGCGCGTCGAGCATGCCCCGGAACACGCCCGGGAAGGCGAGCACGTTGTTGATCTGGTTCGGCTGGTCGGAGCGACCGGTGGCGACGACGGCGGCGTGCTTGCGCGCCTCCCGGGGGTCGACCTCCGGGTCCGGGTTGGCCAGCGCGAAGACGATCGAGTCCTTGGCCATGGTGGCGACGTCGTCGCCGGTGAGCAGGTTCGGCGCGCTCACCCCGATGAAGACGTCCGCGCCGTTCAGCGCCCCGGCGAGATCGCCGGAGTAGCCGTCCCGGTTGGTGTTCTCGGCCAGCCACTGCCAGGCCGAGTTGAGGCCGGTCTGGCCGCGGTGCAGAGCGCCCTGCCGGTCGCACGCGATGATGTCGCCGACGCCCCGACGCAGCAGCAGCTTCATGATCGCGGTGCCGGCCGCACCGGCTCCGGAGACCACCACCCGCACGTCGGCGAGCTGCTTGCCCACCACACGCAACGCGTTGGTCAACGCGGCGAGTACGCAGATCGCGGTGCCGTGCTGGTCGTCGTGGAAGACCGGGATGTCCAGCGCCTCGCGCAGTCGCGCCTCGATCTCGAAGCAGCGCGGCGCGGCGATGTCCTCCAGGTTGATCCCGCCGTACGCGGGCGCGATCGCCTTCACGATGGCGACGATCTCGTCGGTGTCCTGGGTGTCCAGCACCACCGGCCAGGCGTCCACGCCACCGAACCGCTTGAACAGCGCCGCCTTGCCCTCCATCACCGGCAGGGAGGCGGCCGGCCCGAGGTTGCCCAGCCCGAGCACGGCCGAACCGTCGCTGACCACGGCGACCGTGTTGCGCTTGATGGTCAACCGCCGGGCGTCGGCCGGGTTCTCCGCGATCGCCTGGCAGACCCGCGCCACCCCCGGGGTGTACGCCCGGGACAGCTCGTCGCGGGTCCGCAGCGCCACCTTCGAGCTGACCTCGATCTTGCCGCCCAGGTGCAGCAGGAAGGTGCGGTCGGAGACCTTGCGCACGTCCACGCCGTCCAGTGCGGTCAGCGCGTCGACGACCTGGTCGGCGTGCCCGGCGTCGGCGGTGTCGCAGGTGAGGTCGACGATCACGTGGGTCGGGTCGGAGTCGACCACGTCAAGTGCGGTGACGATGGCCCCGGCCTCGCCCACGGAGGTGGTCAACCGGCCGATCGAGGACGCATCGGCGGGTACGGCGATCCGGATCGTGATCGAGAATCCGGCACTGGGCAGTCGGGTGGTGGGCACGCGGATCCCCTCCGTCGGCGCTGAACGGCTCGCCCATTTCTACTCGCCCTGCTCGGGAGTCCGGCAGCCGCCCCCGTGTCTGCCCGTTCCCGCGGTGGGCATATAGCAGGTGCACCGGGCGTTGACACATGTCAGGATTGCTCGGTACATGCACAGAACGGACAGGAGAGACGCTTGCGCGACCAGGAGACCCAGGTTCCATTTCCCGACGACGAGCTCGACGCCACCACCGGCCAGTACGAGCTCTCCGAACGGCAGGCATTGCGACGGGTCCCCGGCCTCTCCACCGAGCTGACCGACGTCACCGAGGTCGAGTACCGCCAGCTCCGGCTGGAGCGGGTGGTCCTGGTCGGCGTCTGGACCGAAGGCAGCCAGACCGACGCGGAGAACTCCCTGACCGAGCTGGCCGCGCTGGCCGAGACCGCCGGCTCGCAGGTGCTCGAAGGGCTGATCCAGCGACGCACCCGGCCGGACCCGGCCACCTACATCGGGCGGGGCAAGGTCGACGACCTGGGCTCGGTGGTGCTGTCGGCGGGCGCCGACACGGTCATCTGCGACGGTGAGCTGTCCCCGTCCCAGCTGCGCAACCTGGAGCAGCGCACCAAGGTCAAGGTGGTCGACCGGACGGCGCTGATCCTCGACATCTTCGCCCAGCACGCCAAGAGCAAGGAGGGCCGGGCCCAGGTCGAGCTGGCCCAGCTCGAATACCTCCTGCCCCGCCTGCGGGGTTGGGGCGAGACGCTGTCCCGGCAGACCGGTGGCTCCGGCCGTGGCGGTGGTGCCGGTGGCGGCGTCGGTGTGCGTGGTCCCGGTGAGACCAAGCTGGAGACCGACCGTCGGCGCATCCGCCACCGCATCGCCCGGCTCCGCCGCGAGATCAAGGCCATGCGGACGGTACGCGAGACCAAGCGCGCCCGCCGTTCCCGCAACGCGGTGCCGGCCGTGGCCATCGCCGGTTACACCAACGCCGGCAAGTCGAGCCTGCTCAACCGGCTGACCGGTGCCGGCGTACTGGTCGAGGACGCGCTCTTCGCCACGCTCGACCCGACCACCCGCCGCTCCACCACCGCCGACGGGCGGGTCTACACGCTCTCGGACACGGTCGGTTTCGTCCGGCACCTGCCGCACCAGATCGTCGAGGCGTTCCGCTCGACGCTGGAGGAGGTCGCCGAGGCCGACCTGGTGGTGCACGTGGTCGACGGTGCCCACCCCGACCCGCAGGAGCAGGTCCGGGCCGTGCGCGAGGTGCTCGGCGAGGTCGGCGCCGACCGGCTGCCCGAGCTGTTGGTGGTCAACAAGATCGACGCCGCCGACGAGGAGACCCTGCTGCACCTCAAGCGGCTCTGGCCCGAGGCGATCTTCGTGTCCGCGCACCGTGGTCGCGGCATCGACGACCTGCGGACGGCGATCGAGCAGCGGCTGCCACGCCCGGCGGTGGAGCTGCGGGTGGTGCTGCCGTACGAGCGGGGTGACCTGGTGGCCCGCCTGCACCGACAGGGCGAGGTACTCAGCACCGCGCACCTGCCCGAGGGAACCATGCTGCACGTACGCGTCAACGAGGCGCTCGCTGCCGAACTGACCGCGTACGTCGACGCCTCGCAGGCGGTTCGTGCCGCGCGGTGACCGCCCAGGAGCGTCACCCGAAGGAAACGTGCGCCGTGCGACACTTCCTTCCATGCACCGCACTGTTTCCTCGGTCACGGTTGCGCTCGGCCTGTTCGGGGCCACCGTGGCGGTCACCGGCGTCACTCTCGCCGCACCCGGGTCGTCGCCACCCGCGTACGCGGCATCGCCGGTGACCGATGTCGCCCCGCCGGCCGCATCGATCGACGTGGGGCCGGTGCTCGCCGCCGCGC
>NZ_SISL01000448.1:0-4812 GCF_004307965.1 Verrucosispora sp. SN26_14.1
CGCCGGGGCGGCCCCGCCGCGCGACCCGGCCGGCGAGGGCTGACGCCCGACCGGGCGTCGATGGAGTCGAGCAGGGAGAGCCGAGTGATCCGATCCACCAGGGCCGTCCGGCGCGCGCCGGTGCCCCCGACGCCGCACCCGTCGGGCGCCCGACCTCCGGCGCTGCCGTCGGAGGCGGTGCCCCGGCACGTCGCCGTGGTGATGGACGGCAACGGCCGCTGGGCCAAGGAGCGCGGGCTGCCCCGCACCAAGGGCCACGAGGCGGGGGAGTTCTCCCTCTTCGACACCGTCGAGGGCGCCATCGAGATGGGCATCCCCTACCTGTCGGCGTACGCCTTCTCCACCGAGAACTGGCGACGCTCGCCGGACGAGGTGCGCTTCCTGATGGGCTTCAACCGGGACGTCATCCGCCGTCGCCGCGACCAGCTCGTCGACCTCGGGGTGCGGGTGGTCTGGTCGGGCCGGTCCGGACGGCTGTGGAAGAGCGTCATCTCCGAGTTGCAGACCGCCGAGGAGATGTCCCGGGGGAACTCGACGCTGACGCTCCAGTTCTGCGTCAACTACGGCGGGCAGGCGGAGATCGCCGACGCCGCCGCCGCGATCGCCCGGGACGTGGCCGCCGGCCGACTGGACCCGGGCAAGGTCAACGAGAAGACCATCGAGCGGTATCTCTACCACCCCGAGGTGCCCGAGGTGGACCTGTTCCTGCGGCCCTCCGGCGAGCAGCGCACCTCGAACTTCATGCTCTGGCAGAGCGCGTACGCGGAGCTGGTCTTCCTGGACACGCTCTGGCCCGACTTCGACCGCCGCCACCTCTGGTACGCCTGCGAGCTGTACGCCCAACGGGACCGCCGATTCGGCGGTGCGCTGCCCAACCCGGTGGCCCCGACGGTCTGACGCTTAACGGCGGACCGGAGTGGGTATCAGTGTCGTCAGCAGCCACTGACGGAGGTGAACCCACATGATGCGCAAGCGTGTCGCCCAGTGGGCGGTGATGGCCGTTGCGGTTCCGTTGGCGGCCGCCGGTGCCCGCCGGCTCAGCCACTCGATGGAATCCCGGCGGGGCCCGTCCCGGGCCAGTCGCCTGCTCACGCAGGGAGCGGACCTGATCCGCCCGCAGAAGGCCCGGCGTCGTATATGGCGGGTGTGCGTGTAAGGAGGGGTCCCCTGCTAACGCCTGGTGCATAGCAGGGGACCCTTCCTAACGCGGAAGACCGGCGGGAAGACGTCAGGCCGGGGTCTCGGCGCGGTCGGGGGTGGCCCACAGGGTGTGGAAGGAACCGTCGCGGTCGACACGGCGGTAGGTGTGCGCGCCGAAGTTGTCCCGCAGGCCCTGGATGAGCGCGGCCGGGAGACGCTGCGCGCGCAGCGCGTCGAAGTAGGCCAGCGACGAGGCGAACGCGGGTGCCGGCACGCCGACCCGGGCCGCCTCGGCCACCACCCGCCGCCAGCTCGGCACACCGTCGCGCACGGTGTCCGCGAACCACGGCGCCACCAGCAGCGTGGGCAGCTCCGGCTGCTCGTCGTAGGCCTGCTTGATGCGGTCCAGGAAGCGGGCCCGGATGATGCAGCCGCCCCGCCAGATCTTCGCCGTGCCGCCCAGGTCGATGTCCCAGTCGTACTCGGCGCTGCCGGCCCGGATCTGGTCGAAGCCCTGCGCGTACGCCACGATCTTGGAGGCGAGCAGCGCCCGGCGTACGTCCTCGATGAACGCCTCGCGGTCGGCGACCTGCCACTTTTCCCCGGAGTCCGGGAACGCCCGCACTGCGGCCTCACGCTGGTCGACGTGACCGGAGAGCGACCGGGCGAACGTCGCCTCGGCGATGCCGGTGATCGGGATGCCCAGGTCGAGGGCGATCTGGACGGTCCACCGGCCGGTGCCCTTCTGCTCGGCCCGGTCCTGCACCACGTCCACGAACGCCTCGCCGGTGGCGGCGTCGGTGTGCGCCAGCACGTCGGCGGTGATCTCGATCAGGAAGGACTCCAGCTCGCCGGAGTTCCACTCCCGGAAGATCTCCGCGAGTTCCGACGGGGTCGCGCCCAGTCCGGCGCGCAGCAGGTCGTACGCCTCGGCGATGAGCTGCATGTCGGCGTACTCGATGCCGTTGTGGACCATCTTCACGAAGTGCCCGGCACCGTCCGGCCCCACGTGCTCGCAGCAGGGCTCGCCCTCGACCTGCGCGGCGATCTTCTCGAAGATCGGCCCGAGCTTGCGGTACGACTCGGCCGACCCGCCCGGCATGATGCTCGGCCCCCAGAGGGCGCCCTCCTCGCCGCCGGAGACGCCGGTGCCGACGAAGTGCAGGCCCTTGGTCCGCAGCGCCTCCTCCCGGCGACGGGTGTCGGCGAAGTGCGCGTTGCCGCAGTCGATGATGATGTCGCCCTCTTCGAGCAGCGGCACCAACTCGTCGATCACCGCGTCGGTGGGGCCGCCCGCCTTGACCATGATGATCACCGCGCGCGGGCGCTCCAGCGCGGCGACGAAGTCCGCCAGGGACTCCGTCGGCACGAAGGTGCCCTCGTCGCCGTGCTCGGCCACCAGCGACCGGGTCCGTTCCGGCGAGCGGTTGTGCAACGCCACGGTGAACCCGTTGCGGGCCAGGTTCCGGGCCAGGTTCCGACCCATCACCGCCAGCCCGGTCACACCGATCTGCGCCGTAGCCCGATCCGCCATCCTCGTCGCCACCTTCCGCCGTCTACCTGTAGTGCTGCGACGGTATCGCGGCCGGACCCCGGGCCGCGCCGTCCCCCCACCGCTGGTCATCAGGTGGTCGCGTAGCGCACGGCACCGGGTTGCCGATAATCCGGATGCGTTCCGCTCTCCGGCCGGGATAGCGTGCGGGCATGCGCTACTGACACCCGCTTCATCGAGCCGGTCCGCCGCCCCTGTGGCCGTGGACCCGTCGCTTCCGGGTGTCCGCGCGTCCTTCTCGTCGCCGTTGACGCGACGTCCTCCGTGGCCGCTCCGGAACGACCTTCCGCTGATCCCGCCCGACCGCCGTCCGGCGGTCCCCACCGACGGCGGTGGCGTGGCGTACGCGCCGACACCGCCGAGCGAGGAGGCTCCGATGCCTGCCAGCCGTAAACCGAAGAAGTCCCGTGGTGCCGCCCGGGTGTCCACGGTGACGCCGCCCCACGTCGACGCGTCGACCGACGCGGTCACCCCACCGCTCGGACTGCCGCCCCTGGTAGGGCCCTCCGCCGGGCTCACGTCCCCGGCGGCGCCGTTGCCTCCGGTCGACACGTCCAGGTCGGACCTCGAGGACCGGGAGCCGCCGGGCGCACCGCCCGCGCCGACCACCGGTCCGACAGCCTCCGGCCGGGGCAAGGGGGTCCGTTCCGACCGTGGACAGCGTGTCGGAGCGGGCCGGCAGTACGCCTTCCGGCGCAAGTGAGCGACCGGGGCACCGTACGGGGTGGCTGAAAGGTGGGTGGATCTGTTGTCGCTCCGACGACAACAGATCCACCCACCTCCGGCCCGCGGCTCAGCCGATCAGCGGACGGAAGGTGCCGAGCGCGACGCTGACGCCCAACGCGGCGGCGGCCAGCGTCGCCGCGACGACCATCAGCAGCCAGTCGGCCGCGCCGAAATACTGCCAGCGGGCGACGGTACGCGGCACTCCCGCGTCGAAGCCGCGCGCGTCCATCGCGACCGCCAGCCGGGTGCCCCGGCGGATCGCGCCGACCAGCAGCGTGAACGCGGTGGAGACGAAGAGCCGCAGTTTCGCCACCGGGTTGCGTCCCGCCTCGACACCACGTGCCCGGCGGGCCATGACGATCATCTGCCACTCCTGCCCGAGCAACGGGAGCAGCCGGAACGCCGCCAGCGCGCCGATCGCGAACCGGGCCGGTGCGCGGGCGTTCTGCACCAGCGCGTCGGCAAGGTCGGTCGGATCGGTGGTGGCGAAGACGATCACGCCGGGCAGTGCCACCGCGAACAGCCGCAGCACCAGGCCGAGCGCGGTGAGCAGCACCGCCGAGGTGACCACGACCGGTCCGGCGTCGAGCAGGACCCGGCCCGAGCGGTCCGCGGCGAAGAGCACCAGCGTCACCAGTACGCCGACGGCGGCGGCGAGCAACGGCCACACCCGGCGGAGCAGCACCCGGTAGCGCACGCCGAACAGCGGCAGGACCGCCAACTCGATCGCGATCGCGATCGCCGGTGCGACCGGGTCCAGTGTCGCCAGCAGCGGAAACGCGAACAGCAGCGCCGCCGCCAGCTTGGCCACCGGATTGCGCCGGGCCAGTGGCGCGTCCGGCCGGGCGACCGGTTCGAAGTCGATCATCGGTCCGCCGCCGGAGAAGACGACGGGGCCTCGGCGGCCGGTGGGCGCGTCAGCGTCAGCGTCCGGTCGGCGAGCGCGGCGACGAACTCGGCGTCGTGGGTGACCGTCACCAGGGCGTGACCGGCGTCGCGTAGCTCCGCGAACAGGTCCACCAGCTCCCGCCAGGTGCGTCGGTCCTGGCCGAAGGTGGGCTCGTCGCAGATCAGCAGCCGGGGCGCGGTGGCCAGGGCGGTCGCGACGCTCAGCCGCCGCGCCTCGCCGCCGGAGAGGGTGTACGGGTTCGCCCCGGCCAGGCGGTCCAACCGCAGCCGTTGCAGCAACTCGTCGACGCGTCGGCGGACCGCCGTCTCGGTGGCGCCGGTCCGTCGGGGGCCGAGTGCCAGTTCGTCGAAGACCGTGCCGGTGACAAACTGGTGTTCCGGGTCCTGGAACACCGAGCCGATCCGGCGGGCCAGCGCGGGTGCCCGCCACCGGTGCGGTGGGGTGCGGGCGTCGGCCCCGGCCAGCTCCGCCGGGGGGATCGCGG
>NZ_SISL01000449.1:0-4769 GCF_004307965.1 Verrucosispora sp. SN26_14.1
GCGCTGCGGCGCGCGGCGCGGGCCGCCGCCGAGGCGGTGAGGTAGACCTTGAGGTCGGCGTCGGGGGCGACCACGGACCCGATGTCGCGGCCCTCGACCACGATCCGGCCCGCCTTGGCGATCATGTCGCGCTGCCGGGCCACCAGCAGCGCCCGGACCGCCGGCACGGAGGCCACTGCGGACACGGCGGCGGTCACCTCGGGACCCCGGATCTCGGCCTCGACGCCCACGCCGTCGGCGGTCACGCCGTACCCGGTGGGGTCGGTGCCGATCCGCAGGTCGACCTCGGCGGCGACCTTGCCGACCGCCTCGGCGTCGGTCAGGTCGACGCCGGAGCGCAGCACCGCCCAGGTGATCGCCCGGTACATCGCGCCGGTGTCGAGGTAGCGGGCGGTGAGGCTCGCCGCCAGCCGCCGGGAGACGGTGGACTTACCCGAACCGGACGGCCCGTCCACAGCCACCACACAGCGCCCAGCCGGTACGTTTTCCTCCACCGTTGTCCTCCTCAGCCCGTACCCCGCGATCCGCCTCATCGGCGGACGCGAGCGGTTGCCCACACAGCTTCCATCATGCCCGGCGCCGTGGCGCACGGCCCGCCGGCCCTGCCCCGGGCCGCCAGGAGCCTACCGTCAGCGGTACCCGCCAGCGCGGGGTCAGTCACTCACGGCCTTGAACAGGGCCGCGACCTCCGCGTTGGTCAGCCGCCGCGTGCGCCCGGGACGCAGGTCGCCGAGCCGGATCGGCCCGATGGAGGTACGCACCAGCCGGCTCACCGGGTGTCCGACCTCGTCGAGCAGACGCCGGACGATGTGTTTGCGGCCTTCGTGCAGGGTCAGTTCGACCTGGGCGGTACGTCCCAGACTGCCCACCACCCGGAACGAGTCCACGGTGACCGGGCCGTCCTCCAGCTCGATGCCGGCGGCGAGGCGCTTGCCGAGGTTGCGCGGGATCGGCCCGGCCACCTCACACAGGTACGTCTTGGCCACCCCGTAGGAGGGGTGCATCAGCCGGTGGGCCAGGGTCCCGTCGTTGGTGAGCAGCAGCAGGCCCTCGCTGTCCGCGTCGAGCCGCCCGACGTGGTAGACACGCTGCTCGACCCGGTTGCCGACGAAGTCGGCGAGCGCGGTGCGCCCCTTCTCGTCGGCCATCGTGGAGACCACGCCACGGGGCTTGTTCAACGCCAGGTACACCAGTCGGGTGTCGGCCACCAGCCGCTCGCCGTCGACGTGGATGACGGATGTGGTCGGGTCGACCTTGTCGCCGAGCTGGGCCACCCGCCCGTCGACCGTCACCCGCCGACGGAAGATCAGGTCTTCGCAGGCACGCCGGGACCCGACGCCCGCCGCGGCGAGCACCTTCTGGAGGCGTTCCGGGCCGGTGTAGACGGGGGCGTCGGGGCGGGGGGTGCGGTCATCGCGCGGCATCGGCAAGCTCTTCTACGTCGTCGGGGAGGAACGGGGCCAGGGGCGGCAGGTCGTCGAGGCTGTTCAGGCCGAGCTTCTCCAGGAACATCGTGCTCGTCCGGTACAGATAGGCCCCACTGTCCGACTCGGTGCCGCACTCCTCGATCAGCCCACGGGTCACCAGGGTACGGATCACCCCGTCGCAGTTGACGCCCCGGATGGCCGATATCCGCGACCGGGTCACCGGCTGCCGGTACGCCACCACCGCGAGGGTCTCCAGCGCGGCCTGGGTCAGCCGGACCGACTGCCCGTCGAGGACGAACCGTTCCACGTAGGTGGCGTATTCCGGCCGGGTGTAGAGCCGCCACCCGCCGGCCGCCCGGCGCAGCTCGAACCCGTGCCCGGCGGCGGTGTAGCCCGTGGCGATCTCGTCCAGCATCGGGCCGACCCGCTCGGCGGGCTGTTCGAGGATCTGGGCCAGCGTCAGCTCGCTGACGGGTTCGTCCACCACCAGCAGGATCGCCTCCAGCGCCCCGCGGAGTTCGGCGTCGTCGAGGACCGGCGGCGGCTCCGGCACCACCCGCGTCCGCCCACCCCGCTGCCTCCGCCCCGCCCCCTCCTCCGCGATCTTGGCACCCGGCGACCCCTCCAGGGGCACCTCCGCACCGAGATCCCCGGCAGCCCCGAGTTCGGGGGCGGGATCCGCAGGTTCGGCCGATTCGACGGCTGCGGGTGCGGTGAGCTGGGCGGATTCCGGGGCAGCAGGTTCGGGCTCCGCGCGATCGGGCTCGACGGGCTCAGCCTCGACGGGATCAGGGTCGGCCGGGTCCGGGGCGACGGATTCGGGGGCGGAGCGCTGCCAGGGCGGGACCCAGGCGGCGGCCTGATCGGCCAGCGAGTCCCGGCGTTCCTCGTTACTCATCCGGCGCGCTCCTCCGTCGTTGCCGCCTCGTCCGTCGACACACCGGACGCCGTCGACGCCGCACCGGACGCGGTCGTCGGCGCACCGGACCCGGGGGCCACCTCGTCCGGGTTGCCGGCGTACTCGTCGATGGTGAGGGCCGGACTGCCGTCGGCGGGACCGGTCCAGCGTACGGTCAGCTCCTCCAGCGCCTGCTCCTGCACGAAGGCCACCACACCCTGCCGGTACAGCTCCAGCAGCGCCAGGAACCGGGCGACCACCTCCAGGGTGGCCTCGCAGTCGGCGCAGAGCAGCGAGAAGGTGGCGGTGCCGGCGCGGCGCAGCCGTTCACTGATGATCGCGGCGTGTTCCCGGACGCTGACCCGCACCATGTGCACGTGGGCGATGGAGACCTCGGGCACCGGCTTCGGGGTCATCGCCCTGACGGCGAGCTTGAGCAGTCGCTGCGGGCCGATGCCGAGCACCAGGTCGGGCAGGGCATCGGCGTAGCGGGCCTCCAGGGTGACCGCGCGCGGATAACGGCGTCCGCCGACCTCCTCCAGCACCGCGATGTGCGCCGCCGCCTCCTTGTACGCCTTGTACTGCAACAGTCGGGCGAAGAGCAGGTCCCGCGCCTCCAACAGCGCCAGGTCCTCCTCGTTCTCCACCTCGGCCGAGGGCAGCAGCCGGGCGGCCTTGAGGTCGAGCAGGGTGGCGGCGATCAGCAGGAACTCGCTTGCCTCGTCCAGGTCCCAGTCGTCGCCCATGGCCCGGATGTACGCGATGAACTCGTCGGTCACCTGGTGCAGGGCGACCTCGGTGACGTCGAGTTTGTGCTTGCCGATCAGTTGCAGCAGCAGGTCGAACGGGCCGGTGAAGTTGTCCAGCCGGACCGTGAACTTGCCGGTGTCCGCAGCGTCGTCCGCAACGACGACCGGGGTCTCCTCCGGCGCGCCGGATTCCGTCACCGCGAGCGGATGCTCCGGCGCGGTGGTCGGGTCGGCTGGCGGCGCGCTCACGCCGACGACCGTAGTCCACGGCCTGGACACCGATGGTTACCGGCCTACCGCTCCGCCTGCGCGGCGATCACCTCGCGGGCCAACTGACGGTAGTTGCGGGCCCCCGAGGAGGCCGGGTCGAGCGTGGTGATCGGGGCACCCGCGACGGTCGACTCGGGGAACTTCACCGTCTTGGTGATCACCGTCTGGTAGACCTTGTCGCCGAACGCCTCCACCACCCGCTGGAGCACCTGCCGGCAGTGCGTGGTGCGGCTGTCGTACATGGTGGCGAGGATGCCTTCCAACTCCAGGTCGAAGTTGAGCCGCTCGCGCACCTTGTCGATGGTGTCCAGCAGCAGGGCGACACCACGCAGGCTGAAGAACTCGCACTCCAGCGGGATGAGGACGCCGTGCGCCACGGTCAACGCGTTGATCGCCAGCAGGCCGAGCGAGGGCTGGCAGTCGATCAGGATGTAGTCGTACTCCTTGCGGACACTTCTGAGCACGCGGGCCAGAGCCATCTCGCGGGCGACCTCGTTGACCAGCTGTATCTCGGCGGCGGAGAGGTCGATGTTGGCCGGCAGCAGGTGCAGCCCGGCCACGTCGGTCTTGATCAGGACGTCCTCGGCGGTGACGTCGTCCTGCATCAGCAGGTTGTAGACCGACAGGTCGAGGTTGTGCGGGTTGACGCCCAGCCCGACCGAGAGGGCGCCCTGCGGGTCGAAGTCGACCAGGAGCACCTTGCGGCCGTACTCGGCGAGCGCGGCGCCGAGGTTGATGGTGGTCGTGGTCTTGCCGACGCCACCCTTCTGGTTGGCCATCGCGATGATCCGCGCCGGGCCGTGCCGGTCCGTGGGCATCGGCTCGGGGATGGGCTTGCGCATCGTGTAGGCGGCCGGGTCGGCCGGACCCAGGTCCGAGCCGAGCGCGTTCTGCTGTTCGCGGAGCTCCGACGTCCAGGTCTCGGCACGGTCACCGTTGCCAGCCATGTCCTCGTTGCCCCCTCCCGACGACCATCTGGCGTCGGAGCCGCCCGACGTCCTTCGCGGCGCCGCTGCGCACCCCGGTCATCCCGCCGCCAGGCCGCGCCGATCCCGACTGTACGCCACCGACGAGCAGGGCGTTCACTACCCGCTCGGCGTGTCGGGCGGTGGTACCGACCGGTGCCGTCCCGCCCCACCTCCACCGGCCAGGCCGGCGGCGTTTCCCGCGCCTCGGGTCAGTGCAGGGCACGCGGGTGCGCGGTGGCGTAGACCTCACGCAGCCGGTCCACGGTCACCAGCGTGTAGACCTGCGTGGTGGTGACCGAGGCGTGGCCGAGCAACTCCTGCACCACCCGGACGTCGGCGCCGCCGTCGAGCAGGTGGGTCGCGTACGAGTGTCGCAGGGTGTGCGGGGAGACCGCCTCAGACCCCTCCACCGGCAGGCCGGCCCGGGCGGCGGCGCGACGCAGCACGGTCCAGGCGC
>NZ_SISL01000045.1:0-23882 GCF_004307965.1 Verrucosispora sp. SN26_14.1
AGGAGCGCTAGGATCGTGGGCTCGGAGATGTGTATACTAGCCAGTGCTGATGGAGCGCGACCGCCGCCGGTCCCGGCTCGTCCTCGCCGCGACCGCGCTGTCCGTCGCCGGTTGCCTGGTGCTCTGCGTTGCGGGGATCTGGCTGATGACGGCGCTGGTCATCGTCGACCGCGACACCTACGACGCGGTCCGGATCGGACAGTCCGAAGCCGAGGTACGCGATCTGCTACCGGATGCCGACGTGGCGGTGGCCGAGGTCGTCGGTGGTCGGGACGTACCCGGCGCCGTCTGCGTCGACTACCATGCGTCTATCCTGGACCGGCACGACACCGACGCCGACCTCGGCCAGACCCTCTACCGGTTCTGCTTCCGCGACGGGGTGCTCGTCGACAAGCAGATCTTCCAGGAGCAGCCGTCATGACCGCACCCCGGCGGGTCCTGCTGGCCGACGACGACTCGCTGATCCGTACCGCGATCCGGACGATCCTGCACCCGGCCGCCGACATCGACCTGATCGCCGAGGTCGCAGACGGGCGGGCCGCCGTCGAGCAGGCCGTGCGGCAGCGTCCGGACGTGGCGCTGCTGGACATCCAGATGCCGGCTCTCGACGGTCTGGCCGCGCTCCGGGAGATCCGCCGTCTGGTGCCGGCCGTCCAGGTGGTGATGCTGACGACCTTCGGTCAGGACGAGTACGTGGCGCAGGCGCTCTCCGCGGGTGCGGCCGGCTTCCTGCTCAAGGAGTCGGCCGCCGACGAACTCGCGTACGCGATCCGCGCCGCCGCGACCGGCAACGCCTACCTGTCCCCGAAGATCACCCGTCAGGTCCTCGACCGGCTACCCGCCGCGACCGTGCGGCCGGAGGAGGACCTGGTCAAGGTGGGCATGCTCAGCATCCGGGAACGCGAGGTCCTGGTCCTGGTGGCCCAGGGCCTGTCGAACGCCGAGATCGGCCAGCGGCTGTTCGTCTCCGAGGGCACCGTCAAGACGCACGTCTACCGGGTGTTCGCCAAACTCGGCTGCGACAACCGGGTGCAGGCCGCGATGTTGGCACAACGGGCCGGGCTGTTGGAGCCGCAGGCGGACTCGCCACGCTGACCGGAACGCGTGTGCGGCAACCGGGTTGCCGACCGCGTCGACCGGCCCTTCTATCAATCGTTTACATCGCGGTCAAGCGCGTAAATCACTGTGCCGTTGTTTTGTGTGGAAGTCGTCGTACATCGCGCTCGGACGCCGGCCCGGCCCTCCCCTGACAAGGCGAAATGCGGACCGCCAGAATTTCACGGGCTATGTCGGGAAGATGGATATTTGCGTTAACGGCAGAAGAACCCGTTCGGCGGCACCTGTAACATTATTCCGGACAAAGCGGCTATTCCTTGTGGGTGGCGGGCAGAAATATCCCCTCATAAAGCGCGAATCGGATGGTTATGTCAAGCTCCTTGACATCCCTTAAACGCAGCTTGTAACGTGCGTTGCGCTGGCTGATGTTCATGAGTCAAGAGCTCGGTTAACCGCTTTGCCCGACGGGGGTAAGAATTGACGGCGGAAGACAGGAATTCCTCTGCGCCGATGCGCTACGACGAATTGGCCGACTGGCTCCTCGCGGAAATCGGCCGCCTCGTAGGTCGTGATCCCGCCACCATCAGGCAGGACGACAAATTCTCCAGCTACGGGCTGGACTCGCTGCGGGCGACGCATCTCGTGAAGGCTCTGGCCGACCTGCTCGGCCGACCGGTGCCGGTGACGCTGCTGTTCGCCAGACCGACCGTCCGCAGCCTGACGACCGGCCTGCTGGAGGGCGTGCTCGACGGCGCCCTTGTCACCGGAATCGCGGCGCCCGCCGCCGCGCCGACGACCATCAACGACCCGATCGCCGTCGTCGGCCTCTCCTGCCGGCTACCGGCCGGTGACGGACCCGCCCAGTTCTGGCGTGCCCTGCTCGACGGGTCGGACGCGGTGCGTCAGGTGCCGCCGGACCGGTGGAACCCGGAGTCGCCGGTCGGTGGGGGACGGGCCGACCCGGCGACGGCCGTCACCGCGCAGGCTGGGTTCCTCCCCGGCCGCATCGACGGCTTCGATCCACTGTTCTTCGGCATCTCGCCCCGCGAGGCCCAGGAGATGGACCCCCAGCAGCGACTCTTCCTGGAGGTCGCGTGGGAGTCGATGGAGGACGCCGGCCTGGCCGACGGGCGACTCGACGGTAGCCGTACGGGCGTCTTCGTCGGCGCCATCTGGCACGACTTCGCCGACCTGGCCCAGCGTGCCGCGTCCCGGCTGACCTCGCACTCGGCGACCGGACGTGCGCTCAACATGGTGGCCAACCGGCTGTCGTACGCCCTCGGGCTGCGCGGACCCAGCGTCGTGGTCGACAGCGCCTGCTCATCGTCGTTGCTCGCCGTGCACCTGGCCTGCCAGAGCATCTGGGCGGGAGAGTCCACGACGGCCATCGCCGGTGGGGTCAACCTGCTGCTCGACCCCACGTCCATGGTGGCGCTGACCCGCTTCGGCGGGCTGGCGCCCGACGGCCGGTGCAAGGCGTTCTCCGCCGACGCGGACGGCTTCGGCCGAGGGGAGGGCGCCGTCGCGCTGGTGCTCAGGCCCCTGCGCCTGGCGCTGGCCGACGGCGACGACATCTACTGCACGATCCGGGGCTCCGCGACCAACAACGACGGCCGCAGCAACGGCCTCACCGCACCGAACCCCGTCGCGCAGGAGGAGGTGCTGCGCGAGGCGTACCGGCGGGCGGGCGTCGACCCGGGCGAGGTGCACTACGTCGAGACGCACGGCACCGGCACCATGCTCGGCGACCCGATCGAGGCCGGCGCCCTCAGCGCGGTGCTCTGCGCCGACCGGCCACCGCAGCAGAACCTGGTCATCGGCTCGGTCAAGACCAACATCGGGCACCTGGAAGGCGCGGCGGGCGTCGCCGGCCTGCTCAAGGCCGTCCTGGTGCTGCGGCACCGGGCGATCCCGCCGAACCTGCACTTCGACCGGCCCAACCCGCACATCGCCTTCGACGACCTGCGGCTGCGCGTACCCACCGAGGTGGAGCCGTGGCCGGCGCAGCAGCCGCCGCTGGCCGGCGTGAGCGCGTTCGGTTGGGGCGGCACCAACGTGCACCTCGTGCTGGAGGGCTGGACAGAACCCGCCCGGATGACGGTGCCGCCCGTCGAGAGAACCCGACCCGAGGGCACCCGTCCCCGGGTCGCTTTCGTCTGCTCCCCGTACGGTCAGCAGTGGACGGGCATGGGCCGCGACCTCTACCGGACGGAACCGGTCTTCCGTGCCGTGGTGCGGCGGTGCGACCACGAGTTCCACCGGCTGACCGGCATATCCCTGGTCGAGGAGATGTTCCGGGACCGGGGCCGCGAGGACGCCGAGGACGTGGGCGTCATGCAGCCACTGCTGTTCGCCGTCCAGGTCGGCCTGGCCGCCTGGCTGGAGGACCGGGGGATACGGCCGGACGCGGTCGTCGGACACAGTCTCGGCGAGGTGGCCGCCGCGGTCATCGCCGGCATCCTCGACCTCACCGCCGCGGTGCACCTCATCCACCACTACAGCGACCAGCAGCGGCGGGTGGCCGGCACCGGCGGCGGCATGGCACTGGTCGAACTCTCCGCCGCCGAGGTGACCGCCCTGCTCACCGAGCGCGGCCTCGCCGCCGTGGTCGCCGCCGAGAACGGACCCCGCTCCACCGCCCTCACCGGTGACCGGGAGACGCTGCGGACGCTCGTCGCGCAGTGGAAGGCCGACGGGGTGCTCTGCTCGTTGATCCGGGTCGACCTGGCTGCGCACGGGCCGGCGATCGACCTGGTCAGCGACGACCTGCGGACCGCGTTGGCCGGGCTCACCCCGCGCCCCGGACGCCTACCGATGATCTCGACGGTGACCGGCCGCCCGCTCGACTGGCGGCAGGCCGGCGCCGACTACTTCGTCCGGAACCTGCGCCAGCCGGTGCTGCTCGCCGACGCCGTCCGGTTCCTCCTCGACGACGGCCACGACCTGTTCCTGGAGATCAGTGCCGCTCCGGTGCTGCTGCCCGCGCTGCGGCAGAGCGTCGAGAACGTCGACCGGCCCGCGCAGGTGCTGCCCACCCTGCGCCGCGACGACGACCACGGCCTGGCGGAGACGCTGGCCGAGTGCCGCGCCCTCGGCCTCGACGTCCGCCCGCCCGCCCACCACGAGGACACCGCCGAACTGGTCACCCTCTCCGCGCAGCACCCGCAGGCGCTGCGCGACCTGGCCCGGCAGGTCGCCGCCGGGATCGGCACCCCGGCGGAACACCCACCCTCCATGGCCGACCTGGCCGCCGCCGCGCTCCGCCGTTCCGGACAGTCGCACCGGCTCGCGGTGGTCGCCCACCAGGTGCCCGAACTCGCCGAGCACCTGGGCCGGTTCGCCGCCGGTGAACGCGTCGTCGGCCTCGCCGTGAGCGACCGGGCGGTCGACGCGCCGCCGCGTACCGTGTTCGTCTTCCCCGGTCAGGGCTCCCAGTGGGTGGGTATGGGGCAGGGTCTGCTGGGCCGCGCGGAGGCGTTCGACGCCGCGATCCGCGCCTGCGACGCCGCCTGCCGCCCGCACCTCGGCCGGTCGGTCCGCGACCTGCTGCGCCAGCCGCCCGACGCCGCGAGTTTCGGCCCGATCGACGTGGTGCAGCCCCTGCTCTTCTCGGTGCAGGTCGCGCTCGCGGCACAGTGGCGTGCCTGGGGAGTGACCCCCGACGCCGTCGTCGGCCACAGCATGGGCGAGGTCGCCGCCGCACACGTCGCCGGCATCCTCAGCCTGGACGACGCCGCGCAGATCATCTGCCGACGCAGCCGGCTGATGCGCCGGCTCAGCGGCCAGGGCGCGATGCTCGCCGTGGAACTGACCGTCGACGAGGCCCGGGAGGCGATCAGCGGACACGAGGCGGTGGTGTCCATCGGGGTGAACAACAGCCCCCGCTCCACCGTGCTCTCCGGTGACGTGGCGGCCCTCACCGGCATCGCCGAGACGCTGGAACGCGCCGCCGTGTTCTGCCGGTGGGTCAACGTCGACGTCGCCTCGCACAGCCCGCAGATGGACGTGCTCCGCGACGACCTGCTGGCCGCGCTCGACGGGCTCACCCACCATGCCGCCCGCCTCCCGCTGTACTCCACGGTCACCGGCACGGTCGTGCACGGCACCGACCTCTTGCCCGACTACTGGGTCGACAACCTGCGCGAACCGGTGCTCTTCGGCGACCAGATCGCCCGACTGCTGGCCGACGGTGCCGGCGTGTTCGTGGAGGCCAGCCCACACCCCATCCTGCTGCCGGCGGTCGAACAGGTGGCCGCCGCCTCCGACGGCACCGTCACCGTCCTGGCCAGCATGCGTCGGCACGAACCGGAACGGGACACCCTGCTGTCCACCCTCGGCGCCCTGCACGTGGCCGGTGTTTCGGTCGCGCTCGACCGGGCACTCACCCCCGGCGACGCTCGGGTCACGCTGCCGCCCTACCCCTGGCAGCGGGAGCGGTACTGGCCGGAGGGCATGGCCGGCTTCGACGGCGGCGACACGCCCCCGCCCGTCGCCGCGCCGACCGGAGCCGCCACGGCCGTGCTCGCCGACCGCCTGGACTCACCGATCGTCCCCGGGCACCACTACTGGCAGATGCGGTACGACGCCGACACCGCCGCCATCGGGGACCACCGGATCGGCGGCCAGGTCGTCGTCCCCGGCGCGCTCTATGTGGACGTCGCCCTGCGCGCCGCCGCCGAGACCCTGCCCTGCGCCCCGTCGGTCCTGTCCGACCTGGTGTTCAGCCAGGCGCTGGCCATCCCTGACCGGGGCAGCCGCCGGGTGCAGGTCACCCTCGACGCCACCACCCGTCCGGCACAGCTCCAGGTCTTCGGCGTCAGCGACGACGGACCGACGCCGGTGATGCGTGTCCTGCTCACCGCCGCCACCGGGGACCCACCACCACCGGTGGACCCGGCCGCCGTGGCCGCCCGTACGCCCACCCTGGTCGAGGGGGCCGCCTTCTATGCCGACCTCGCCACCCGGGGACTGCGCTTCGGCCCCGCCTACCAGGGAATCCTGGAGATCCGCCACAACGATGTCGAGGCGCTGGCACGCATCGGGTCGCCCACCACGGCCGCGCTGCCGGACACCCGCGTGCATCCCGCCGTGCTGGACGCCGCCCTGCAGTCCGCACTCGCGCCGCTGCTGGCCACGGCGACGCCGGACACCGCGTACCTGAGCACCGGCGCCGAACGCGTGGTCGTGCACCGGGCCCCGGGCACCTCAGCGTGGGCGCACGCGGTGCACCGGCCGGTGTCCGACGAGCGGTACCCGGTCGCGGACGTACGCCTGTTCGGCTCCGACGGGGAACTGTTGGTCGATCTGCGCGGGCTCGGTCTGGTGCGGACCCGTGGCCTGCCCGTCGAGGCGTCCCCGGACGACACCACCCCGACGCAGCTCGCCACCGGGCCGACCCTGGCCGAGGTCACCGACCCGCAGCAGCGTCGCGCGCTGCTGGCCGCAGCGGTGCTGACCCACGTCGCCGAGGTCGTCCGCCTGCCGGAACACCGCCTCGACGAGGGTACGCCGCTGCGCAGCATGGGCGTCGACTCGGTGATGGCGCTGGAACTGCGGCACCGGCTGGAACGGCTCACCGGCCTGCGCCTGTCGGCGACGTTGATCTACAACCACCCGACCATCGACCAGATCACCCGCCATCTGGCCGACCGACTCGGCCAACCGGAAGACGCCCGGCAACCGGCGGCGGCACGCCGACCCGAGCCCGCGCCGACGGCGACACCGACGCCTGCGGACGAGTCGCTGGACAGCCTCGAAGCGGAGCTGGCGGCGGAACTCGCCGAGCTCAACCGACGGATGGAGATGATCTGACATGGCCGACGGATCTCGTCCGGGAGACCCGGCCACACCAGGACCACAGGCCACGCTGACCGCGGCCCTCTCCGCCGTCCGGCAACTCCGGCAGAAGGTCGACGCGCTCGAACGCTCCGCCCGCGAACCACTCGCGATCGTCGGCATCGGGTGCCGGCTGCCCGGCGGCGTCACCTCGGCGGAGACGTTCTGGCAGGCGCTGATCGACGGTGTCGACGGCATCGTGGAGGTGCCGCGCGACCGGTGGCACACCGAGGACGCGCCGCCCGGGGACGTGTTCCGCCAGGGCGGATTCATCGACGGGGTGGCGGACTTCGACCCGTACTTCTTCGGCATCTCCCCGCGCGAGGCGGCCCGGATGGACCCCCAGCAGCGACTGTTCCTGGAGACCTCCTGGGAGGCGCTGGAGAACGCCGGCCTCACCCGCGACCAGCTCCGGGGCAGCGCCACCGGAGTGTTCGTCGGCGCCAACGCCACCGACTACCTCCAGTTGCAGCTCGCCGACCCGGCCGACGTCGACACGTACACGGTGGTCGGCGGTGTCGGCTGCATCATCGCCAACCGGCTGTCGTACCTGCTGGACCTGCGCGGACCGAGCCTGACCCTGGACACCGCCTGCTCGTCCTCGCTGGTCGCCGTGCACCTGGCCGGTCAGAGCCTGCGGACGCGGGAATGCGACACCGCCGTGGTCGGCGGCATGAACGTCATCCTCTCGCCGACCCTGACCGAGGCACACGCCCGAGGGCTGCCGTTGGCGCCGGACGGCCGGTGCAAGACCTTCGACGCCCGCGCCGACGGGTACGGCCGGGGCGAAGGCGTCGCCGTGGTGGTGCTCAAGCGCCTCTCCGACGCGGTCGCCGCCGGGGACCGGATCTGGGCGGTGATCGCCGGCTCGGCGGTCAACCAGGACGGCCTCACCAACGGCCTCACCGCGCCCAGCGGACACGCCCAGCGCGCGGTCATCACCACGGCACTGCGCAACGCCCAGGTCAACGCCGGGCAGGTCACCCTCCTGGAGGCACACGGCACCGGCACCGAACTCGGCGACCCGATCGAGGTCGAGGCGCTCGGGGAGGTCTACGGCGCGGCCACCGACGCGACGGACCGGTGTGCGCTCGGCTCCGCCAAGACCAACCTCGGTCACCTGGAGGCCGGCGCGGGCATCGTCGGCATGATCAAGGTGGCGCTCAGCATCCGGCACCGCGCGATCCCGCCGCTGCTGCACCTGGAGAGACTCAACCCCCATCTCGACCTCGACGACACGCGGCTGTTCATTCCGCGCACCGCGCAGAGCTGGGAGGTGCCCACCGACCGCCGCTACGGCGCGGTCAGCTCGTTCGGGGCCGGCGGCACCAACGCCCACGTGGTGCTCGGGCCGGCGCCCGAGCCGCGTACCCCGGTCGTCGTCGACGAGTCCGACGGCGAGCCCGTCGTGCTGTCCCTCACCGCGGCGGCACCCGAGGCGTTGACCGCGATGGCGCGGGCCTACGTCACACATCTGCGCAGCCCCGAGGCGCTGGCCCGACCGCTGGCCGAGATCGCGTACGCCACCGTGGTCCGCCGGACCCAGCACGACCACCGACTCACCGTGGTCGCCGCCACCCACGAGGAGGCGGCCCGACGGCTCACCGAGTGGCTCGACACCGGCGAGGCGTCCGGCGTCAGTCGTGGCCGGGCCCGCAACCGGGCCGGACGCAAGGTCGTCTTCGTGGTGCCGGGCCAGGGTGGACAGCGCGCCGGCATGGGCGCGGAGCTGATGCGCCACTGCCCGCACTTCCGCGCCGCCGTGACCGAGTGCGACGAGGCGTTCCGTCGGGTGCTCGGCCGCAGCATCCTCGACGCGGTGCACGGCCTGCCCGAGGGCACCGAACTGACCGGTATCGACGTCATCCAACCGGCCCTGTTCGCGATGGCGGTCGGTCTGGCCGCCCGCTACCGCGCCGCCGGTGTCGAACCGGACGCCGTGGTCGGGCACAGCATGGGCGAGATCGCCGCGGCGTACCTGGCCGGGGCGTTGGGTCTGGACGACGCCGCGCGCATCGTCTGCCGGCGCAGCGCGTTGTTGCTGCGGATCGCCGGGCAGGGCGAGATGCTGCTGGCGGCGCTGCCCACGGCCGCCGCCGAGGAGCTGGTGACCGGGCACGAGCACCTGGTGTCGGTGGCGGTCTGCAACAGCCCGACCTCGACGGTGCTCTCCGGTGACCCGGTGACCCTGGCCCGCATCGCCGACCGGCTGCGGGCCGACAACGTCTTCAGCCGGCCGGTACGCGTCGACGTCGCCTCGCACAGCCCGCAGGTCGACGCCCTCACCGACGACCTGCTCACCGAGTTGGCCGGGATCCGTCCCCGCGCCGGCACGGTGCCCGTCTTCTCCACCGTCACCCGCCAGTGGTGCGACGGCTCCGGCTTCGACCCGGACTACTGGGTGCGCAACCTGCGGGCGCCGGTGATGTTCTGGCCGGCGGTCCAGGCGCTGGTCGCCGAGGACCATGGTGTCTTCGTCGAGCTCAGTCCACACCCGATCCTCACCGGCGCGGTGGAGGAGGGCTTCGACCGTGCGGACCGCGACGGCCTGGCACTGGCGTCGCTGCGACGCGACGAACCGGAGACGTACGGGCTGGCCACCGTGCTCGGTGCCCTGCACGCCAACGGACTGTCCGACGCCCTGCGCCGCCGGGCCCCCGACCCGGTGCCGATGGTGCCGCTACCCGGATACACCTGGCAGCACGAGCGGCTCTGGTTCGACCAGACCGACCGTCCGCGTACGCGGCCCCGGCCGACGGCCACCGCATCCGAGCCGACCACACCGGAGCCGCGCACACCGGAGGTGACCGATACCTCGCCGGACCCGACGACCGGGCCGACCGCCCGAACCGCCGACGATCTCCGTCGGCTCGTCCTCGACGTGGTCTGCGACATCCTGCGGATGGACGCCTCGCGGATCGAGCCGCACGACGGCTTCGTGCAGCTCGGCATGGACTCCATGCTCGCCGCCCGGATCCGTGCCCGGCTCGGCGCCGCACTGGACCACCGGCTCCCCGCCACCGTCATGTTCGAACACCCGACCGTGGCAGCGCTCACCGCGCACCTGACCGCCCTGGTCGCCGGGGCCGGCGACGACGCGCCACCGGACCTCGACGTAGCGCCGCCGGTGGCACCGCACCGGGTGGTGGAACACGTCGAGGAACTGTCCGAGGAGGAACTGCTCGACATGTTGGCCGAGGAACTGAACGCGTCCACCGGCACCGGGGAGATCCGATGACCGGCCCCAAGGACCGCCAGGCGATCCTGGTGGAGAGCCTGCGCGAGATCCGCCGTCTGCGCGACGAACTCGACGCGACCCGCGCGGCGGCGACCGAACCCGTCGCCATCGTCGGGATGGCCTGCCGGATGCCCGGCGGCGTCCGCACCCCCGACCAGTTCTGGCACCTGCTCGACCGGGGCGAGGACGCGATCACCGAGGTTCCCGCCTCCCGGTGGGACGTGGACCGCTACTACGACCCGTCACCGGAGACGCCCGGCACGATGTACACCCGGCGGGGCGGCTTCCTCGACGACATCGACCAGTTCGACGCCGCCTTCTTCGGCATCTCCCAACGCGAGGCGGCCTGGCTCGACCCGCAGCAACGGCTGCTGCTCGAAGTCGGCTGGGAGGCCGTCGAGGACTCCGGTCAGGCACCCGACGGGCTGGCCGGCTCGGCCACCGGCGTCTGGTTCGGGGTCACCACGTACGACTACTGCCAACGCCAGATGCGCGAGGTCGACGCGGCGACGCTGGAGGCGTACGCGCTGACGAGCAACGCCTCGACCTTCGCCGCCGGCCGACTGTCGTACTGGCTCGGGCTGACCGGGCCCAGCCTCTCCGTCGACACCGCCTGTTCGTCGTCCCTGGTGGCCGTCCACCTCGCCTGCCAGAGCCTACGGTCGGGGGAGACCTCGATGGCGTTGGCCGGCGGCGTCAACGTGCTGCTCGCCCCCGAGTGGTCGGTCGTCGCCTCGCGGGCCCGGATGCTGGCCCCCGACGGTCGGTGCAAGACCTTCGACGCCGCAGCCGACGGCTACGTCCGCAGCGAGGGCTGCGGGGTGGTGGTGCTCAAGCGACTCTCCGACGCGCTCGCCCAGGGCGACCGGGTCCTGGCCGTCATCCGGGGCTCGGCGGTCAACCAGGACGGCCGCAGCGGCGGCATCACCGTACCCAACGGCAGCGCCCAGCAGGAGGTGATCCGCGCTGCGTTGCGGGCCGCCTCGGTACGCCCCGAGGAGGTCGGCTACCTGGAGGCGCACGGCACCGGCACACCGCTGGGCGACCCGATCGAGTTACGTGCCGCCGACGCGGTCCTCGGCCGGCGGGACCCGGCCGAGCCCCTGCTGGTGGGTTCCGTGAAAACCAACATCGGTCACCTCGAACCGGCCGCCGGTATCGCCGGTCTGATCAAGGTCGTGCTCAGCCTGCGCCACCAACGGATCCCGGCGCACCTGCACCTGCGTACGGTCAACCCCGACATCGGTCTCGACGAGATGGCGCTGGAGATCCCCACCACCGCCCGGGACTGGCGCAGCGGCGACCGCCCCCGCATCGCCGGGCTCAGTTCCTTCGGTGCCAGCGGCACCAACGCCCACCTGATCGTCGCCGAGGGACCACCGGAACCGGTGGCCGCGCCCGACGAGTCCCCCCGGACCGCCCACCTTCTCCCGATCTCCGCCCGTTCCCCGCAGGCCCTCGACGAACTCGCCGGCCGCTACGAGGCACTGCTGGCCGAGCCGGCCGGTGCCGGAGCGGTGGCGGACGTCTGTCACTCGGCGGCCACCGGCCGCGCCCACCTGCCGTACCGGCTGACCGCCGTCGGCACCGACGCCGCCCACCTGCGTGACCAGCTCCGGGCGGCGCGGGCCGGGAGGACCGCGCCCGGACTGCGCCGCGACCACGCCCGGCCGCACGCCACACCCGGCGTGGTGTTCCTGCTCACCGGCCAGGGCGCCCAGTACCCGGGCATGGCCGACCTGCTGTACCGGACCGAACCGGTGTTCCGGCAGGTCATCGACGAGTGCGCGGAACTGCTTCGACCGCTGCTGGACACGCCGCTGCACACGCTGCTCGCCGCCGCCGGACCCACACCCGTCGCGCCGGACGCCGTGCCGCTGCACGACACCCGCAACACCCAACCGGCGCTGTTCGCGGTCGAATACGCCCTGGCCGCACTCTGGCGCTCCTGGGGGATCGTGCCGGCGGCGCTGCTCGGGCACAGCGTCGGCGAACTGGTCGCGGCGTGCCTCGCCGGAGTCTTCGACCTGGCCGACGGACTCCGGCTGGCCACCCGACGCGGCCAGCTGATGCACACCACCGCCGCCGGGGCGATGGCGAACGTGTCGGCTCCGCCGGCCCGGCTCGAACCGGCACTCGCGCCGTACGCCGGGCGGCTGTCGGTCGCCGCGGTCAACGGCCCCGCCGACGTGGTCGTCTCCGGCGAGCCGGCGGCGCTGGCGACCCTGCTCGACACGCTGGAGTCGCAGGGGATCCGCAGCAAGCGGCTGACCACCACCCGTGGCTTCCACTCGCCGCTGATGGACCCGGTGCTCGCCGAGTTCGAGCGCGAGGCGGGCACGCTGACGTACCACCCGCCACGGATCCCGGTGCTCTCCAACGTCACCGGCACCTACCACGGCGCCGACGGGTTCTCGGCCCGCTACCTGCGCGAGCACGTACGCGGCACGGTGCGCTTCGCCGATGCCGCCCGGACCCTGCTCGACGACGGCCACACGGTCTTCCTGGAGGTCGGCCCCGCGCCCGTGCTCGCCGCGATGGTGCGGCGGATCGACGACGCCTCCGTCGTCGACCGGCCCCGGCTGTTCCTGCCCTCGCTGCGCAAGGGCCACGACGACTGCCGGACCATCCTGGACAGCCTCGGCGCGCTGCACACCCGGGGCGTCGCGGTGGACTGGACCACGCTCGGCCGGGGACGCCGCCGGGTACCGGTGCCGACCAGTGTCTTCCGCCGGGAACGGCACTGGTATCCCGCAGCGGAACCGGGACGCACCGTCCCGGCCGACCGGGCCGGGGAGACGACGGCGGCCGTCCCGGACACCGCATCACGGTCGCTGCTGGGACGCCGGGTGCCGTCCCCGCTGGACGTCGTCCAGTTCGAGTCCCGTCTCGACGCCGCACGCCACCCCTGCCTCGGCGACTGCGTGATGGACGGCCTGCCGGTGGTGAACATCGGCGTCTACCTGGAAGCCGCCCTGGCCGCGGTCCGGCACCTGCGCGGACCGGGCCCGATCGAGGTGACCGACTGCACGGTGACCCAGAGCCTGGTCCTCGAACACGGACGTGCCGTCGACGCCCACCTGCTGGTCGAGCCCGACGCCACCGGGCACCTCGGCTACCGGTACTACGCCGCCCACCCGGACTCCGACGCGGACCCGACCTGGGTGCTGCACAGCCGGGGCCACGCCGGCCTGCTGCCGCCGTCGGCACCAGAGTCCCCGGTCGACCTCGCCGCACTCCGGGCCGACCTGGCCGGGGAGCTGACCGGAGCCGAGTTCTATCGGCGGATGTGGCACCGCAAGCTCTATCTGGGCCCGTCCGCCCAGTGGGTGGACCACGTCTGGCAGCGTGACGGCGAGGCGGTGGCCCGGATGCGTGCCGGGCACCCCGACGAGACCGACGACTATCTGCTGCACCCGGGTCTCACCGACGCCATGTTCCAGGCCCTGTTCGCCTGCCTCCCCGCCGATCGGCAGGCCGACGCCGCCTACCTGCTCGTCGGCATCGAACGGTTCCGCTTCCACGGCATGCCCGCGTACGGCGGCGAGTTGTACTGCCACGTACGGCTGCTGCCCACGGCGGGCCCGGCGACGCTGCACGCCGAGGTGCGTCTCTACGACGACGCGGGGCGGGCGGTCGTCTCCGCCGACGGTGTCCTGCTCAAGCGCGCCGGCCGGGAGAACCTCAGGCGCACCGACGCCCCCGCACCCCGAGCCGTCGTGACCGCCGCACCGACGGTGGCCGCGTCACCGCCGCCGACCGCCGTGCCCACCGGCCCGCTGGACCGGTCGACCGTCGAGAAGCTGGTCGCCGACGCCGTCGCCCGCGCCCTGGGCGCCGCCGACGGTGACGGGCTCGACCGGCACGAGCCGGTGCAGAACCTCGGCCTGGACTCGCTCATGGCGCTGGAGGTGAAGGAGGGGCTCTCCGCCGCCTTGGGGGTCTCGCTGCCGATGGTGGCGTTCCTGGACGGCAGCAGCATCGTCAGCCTCGCCGAGACGGCGCACACCCGCCTCGGCGGTGCCGCGTCGACGGACCGGCCTGCGCCGGCCGGACGCCCGGAGAGCACCACCGTACGACCGGCCCCGGCCGACCGGTACGCACCGTTCCCGCTCACCGACCTGCAACAGGCGTACCTGGTCGGTCGCTCCGACGCGTTCGAACTCGGCAACACCTCCACGTACTTCTTCCTGGAGGTCGACATCGAGCAGCTCGACGTCGACCGCCTCGGCGCGGCACTGCGCCGGATGGTGGACCGCCACGACATGCTGCGGGCGGTGGTCAGCCCCGAGGGCCACCAGCGGGTCCTGCCGCAGGTGCCGCCGTACCGCATCCGGGTGGTCGACCTGCGCGCCGAGAGCGACCGGCGACGCGACGAGCGGCTCGACGAGATCCGTGCCGAGATGACCACCCAGGTCTTCGACACCACGGTCTGGCCGTTGTTCGACGTCCGGGCGACCCGGGTCGACGCGCACCGCACCCGGCTGCACTTCGGCTTCGACGCGCTCATCATCGACGCCTGGAGCACGTCGATGCTCTTCCGCGAACTGGCCGCCGCCTACCGGGGCGACGACGCGTCGCTCCCGCCGCTGGAGCTGACGTTCCGCGACTACGTGCTGGCCCGCGAGCAGGAGATCGGCGGGCCCCGGCACACCGAGGCCCGGGAGTACTGGATGCGGCGGCTGGAACACCTGCCCCCGGCACCGGAGCTGCCGCTGGCCACGAGCCCGGCCCAGGTGGACCGGCCGGTCTTCACACACCGGTCGGCACGCCTGGACACGGCCGACTGGACGCGCTTCAAGCAGTTCGCCACCGCTCGGGGCGTCACCGCCTCGGCGGCCCTGTGCACCGCGTACGCGCAGGTGCTGGCCGCCTGGAGCAAGTCCAGCCGGTTCACCCTCAACGTGCTCTTCTTCAACCGGGCACCGGTGCACCCGGACGTCAGCCGGATGCTCGGCAACTTCAGCACCACGTCGCTGCTGGAGGTCGACAGCACCCGTACCGACGACTTCGGCACCCGCGCCGTGCGGGTGCAACGGCAGCTCTGGAGCGACCTGGAACACAGCCAGTTCAGCGGCGTGCAGGTGCTGCGCGAACTGAACGCGGCCGGTGGCGGCTCGGCCCGGGCGACCATGCCCGTGGTCTTCGCCAGCACGGTGAACTTCGCCGCCAAGGACGACGGCGCGGCGGCCACCGGGCTGGCCCAGCACCTGCTCGACCTCGGCTCCGGTGGCCGCGAGGTGGCCAGTTCCATCCGGACGCCCCAGGTGTGGCTGGACCACCAGGTCGTCGAGGACGCCGGTGCGCTGGTCGTCAACTGGGACGTGATCGAGGAACTGTTCCCGGCCGGGATGATCGACGCGATGTTCGACGCGTACGTCGGGACGTTGCGCGACCTGTGCCGTGACGAGTCGACCTGGCGTCGCCCGGCCCCCGTGCTGACCCCGGAGACGGACCTGGCGGTCCGGCGCGCGGTGAACGCCACCACCGGCCCGCTGCCGGCGGGGCTGCTGCACGCGCCGTTCCTCCAGGCGGCGGCCCGGTACCCGGACCGGCCGGCGGTGATCACCACGGACCGTCGCCTGACCTACCGGGACCTCGACCGCCGCTCCGACCGGGTGGCGCAGTGGCTGGCCGACAACGCCGCCGGCCCCGGCACCCTGGTCGGCGTCGTGATGGAGAAGGGCTGGGAGCAGATCGTCGCCGTGATCGGCGTCCTCAAGGCGGGCGCCACCTACGTGCCGGTCGACGCCCACGTCCCGCCGGAGCGGCTCCGCCTGCTGCTGGACAGCGCGGCGATCTCGCTGGTGCTCACCCAGTCCTGGGTCGAGGAGCGGACCCGGTGGCCGGAGGGCGTGGTCCGCACCACCGTGGACACCCTGCCCGCCGGCCGGACCCGCCGGTCCGCCCGTGCCCGCCAGGCCAGCCCCGACAGCCTCGCGTACGTCATCTTCACCTCCGGCTCGACGGGCCTGCCCAAGGGCGTCATGATCACCCACACCAGCGCGCGGAACACGATCGACGACGTCAACGAGCGCTTCGGGGTGACCGCCGAGGACCGGGTG
Organism: Verrucosispora sp. SN26_14.1; assembly: GCF_004307965.1. NCBI lineage: Bacteria > Bacillati > Actinomycetota > Actinomycetes > Micromonosporales > Micromonosporaceae > Micromonospora > Verrucosispora sp. SN26_14.1. Next base: position 16,195 of record NZ_SISL01000045.1, read on the forward strand.
CTGGCGCTCTCCGCCCTCAACTTCGACCTCTCCGTCTATGACGTGTTCGGACTCCTGGGTGTCGGTGGCGCCGTCGTCCTGCCCCCGCCGGAGGCGCAACGGGAACCGGAACGGTGGTGGGAACTGGTCACCACGCACCGGGTGACGATCTGGAACAGCGTGCCCGCCCTGGCGGAGATGTTCGCCGAACACGTCCTGACCCGCACCGACGACCGCCCGATCCCGCTGCGGGTGGTGATGATGAGCGGGGACTGGATCCCGGTGACCCTGCCGGACCGGCTCCGTCAGGTCGCGCCGCAGGCCGCCCTCTGGAGCCTGGGCGGGGCGACCGAGGCGGCGATCTGGTCCATCCTGTACCCGATCGACGCGGTCGACCCGCGCTGGGCGAGCGTCCCCTACGGCCTGCCCATGCGCAACCAGCAGTTCCACGTGCTCAACGACGCGCTGCAACCCTGCCCGGTCTGGGTCACCGGGGACCTGTACATCGGCGGTGTCGGCCTGGCGCAGGGCTACCTCAACGACGACGAACGCACCCGGGCCGCCTTCGTCCGCCACCCCCTCACCGGCGAGCGCCTCTATCGCACGGGAGACCTGGGTCGTTATCTGCCGGGCGGCCTGATCGAGTTCCTCGGCCGGGAGGACTTCCAGGTCAAGGTGCAGGGCTACCGCATCGAACTGGGGGAGATCGAGGCCGCGCTGTCGCAGTGCGAGGGGGTACGCTCCGCCGCCGTCGTCGCGCACGGTGCCCGGCAGGGCGCCAAGCGCCTGCACGGCTACGTGGTGCTCGATCCGGACCACGCCGACCCGGACCACGCCGAGCCGGGCGAGATCGCGGTCAAGGCGATCGACCAGGCGCTGCGGCGGATGCTGCCGGAGTACATGGTGCCGCAGCACCTGACGGTCCTGGACGAGTTGCCGATGAGTGCCAACGGCAAGATCGACCGGTCGGCGTTGCCGGAGCCGGACAGCGGCGACGCCGAGGGTGAGTCGGCCCTGCCCCGCGACGAGGTGGAGCGGCAACTCGCCGACCTCTGGGCCGAGTTCTTCGCGCGGGACCGGGTGGGCGTCACCGAGAACTTCTTCACCCTGGGCGGCAACTCGCTGCTCGCGGTACGCCTGATGGCGCGGATCCGGGCGCGTACCGGTCGGGTGCTGCCGCTTGCGGAACTCTTCGCCCGGCCGACGATCCGGCACCTGGCCGACCTGGTCCGGGACACCTCCGCACCGGACCGTCGGGCGGCCCTGGTGCCGATCCGGACCGGCGGGGACGCGGTCCCGTTGTTCTTCGTCCACCCGGTCGGCGGCGACGTGCTCTGCTACTCCGCACTCGCCGACCGGTTGGGACCGGGGCAGCCGTTCTACGGGTTGCAGGTGCCCGACGTGGACCCGGCCCCGCAGAGCCTGGCGGAGCTCGCCGCGCACTACGTGGACGTGGTGCGGCGGGAGTTCCCCGCCGGACCGTACCGTCTCGGCGGCTGGTCGATGGGCGGCATGATCGCGCTGGAGATGGCCCGCCAGATCACCGCCACCGGGGCGGAGGTCGAGGTGGTGCTCGCCGTGGACATCATGGAGCCGCCCCGGCGACGCGAGGACGCCGTCGACGAGACGGTGCTGCTGTCCTGGCTGGCCCGCGACCTGGCCGGGCTGACCGGCCGGGTGTGGCGACCCGACCCGGCCACCTTCACCCCCGAGGCGGACAACTCGGCGCTGGACCTGTTGTACGCCGAGGCGCGCCGCCGCGAGGTCCTGCCGGCCGAGGTGGACCTGGACACGCTCACCGCCATCGCGGACCGCTTCTCCCGCAACTTCCGGGCCCTGCTCGACCACCAGCCGCAGCCCTACTCCGGTCGGGTCTGCTTCCTGCGCGCCCGCGACGGCGGCGCCGACGTGGAGACCACCCAGGCGTGGATGGACCTGGTCACCGATGGGATCCGCCTCGACGTGCCGGGCGACCACTACACCGTGATGCAACAGCCCCACCTCGCCGTGCTGGCCGACGAGATCGGCAAGCTCCTGCCCCCGCCCGCAGCGGATCCGCAGGTTTCCCCACTGACTGAAGGGTGAGTTCGATGTCCCTCACGTTCGGCGCGTTCATCCCGCCGTTCCACTCCCTCGGCGAGGATCCGACCACCGCGATCTGGCGCGACCTGGACCTCATCGAATGGCTGGACACCCTCGGCATCGACGAGGCGTGGGTCGGCGAGCACCATTCCGGCGGCTGGTCGACGATCAGTTCCCCGGAGGTGTTCCTGGCCGCCGCCGCCGAGCGGACCCGGCGGATCAGACTGGGTACCGGCGTGATCAGCCTGCCGTACCATCACCCGCTCACCGCCGCGAACCGCGTGGTGCAGCTCGACCACCAGAGCCGGGGCCGGGCCATGTTCGGCGTCGGCGCGGGCGTCTCGCCGGCCGACGCGCACATGATGGGCATCGCCGCCTCCGACCAGCGGCGGATGATGGCCGAGTCGCTCGACGCCGTCGTCCACCTGCTGACCGACCCCACCCCGCTGACCCGCAAGACCGACTGGTTCGAGCTGCGCGACGCCCGGCTGCACCTGAAGCCGTACACCCGGCCGTCCCTGGACGTGGCCGTGGCCAGCGCCGGTTCGGAGCGCGGCATGCGCCTGGCCGGACGCTACGGGCTGTCCGCGCTGACCTTCGCCGGCCGTCCCGGCATGGTGGAGCCGCCGTTGGCGCAGTTGTGGGCGGCGGCCGAGGACGAGGCCGCCGCGCACGGCAGGACGATGGACCGGGCCTCGTGGCGCGTCGCCATCTGCGTGCACATCGCCGACACCCGGCAGGAGGCGATGGACCAGGTCCGCGCCGGGATGGGCCACTGGTTCCGGGAGTACGTCCAGGACACCGTCGGCGCCGAGGCGAAGCTGCCGGAGGGACGCGAACCCGAGGTGGCGATGGAGACCCGCACCGCCATCATCGGATCGGTGGAGGACGCCGTCGAGGCGATCGCCCGCATGCAGGCCGACAGCGGCGGTTTCGGCACCCTGCTTGTCAACACCCAGGACTGGGCCACCCGGGAACAGACCAAGCACAGCTACGAGCTGCTGGCCCGGTACGTGGCGCCGCACTTCACCGGCGCGCTGGAGAGCCGCCGGGCCTCGCAGCGATGGGTGTCGGAGAACCGCGGTGACTTCTCGGCACAGGCCCGGGAGGCCGCCCGCCGGGCGTCGTCGCCCCGTTGACCGTCCGCGCCGTGCTCCGGGCATCCGGGCACGGTCAGGCACGAGGGAGGAACGGCCGTGGGAACACCCGTCGGTGCGGTACGACCAGTCCTGGACAGCGTGGCGTTCCGCGACGCGATGTCGCTTCTCGCGGCACCGCTGACCGTGGTCACCACCCGAGACCGCGAGGGGCGACGCTGGGGTTTCACCGCCAGTTCGGTGGTCTCCGCCTCGCTGGCACCGCCCCTGCTCGTCGTCGGCATCGGGCACGAGTCGAGCTGCTTCACGGCCATGGTGGACGCCGGCGAGTTCGCGGTGAACCTGCTCGGCGAGGAGCAGCAGGGGACCGCCCGCCGGTTCGCGGCCCGGGGTGCCGACCGTTTCGCCGGATCGGACTGCCGGGACCTGGCCGGCAGCACGGTGCCGTACCTGGGCGACGCCCACGCGGTGTTCCGCTGCACGCTTGCCGACCGCCTCACCGTCGGCGACCACGACCTGTTGGTGGGCCACCTGACCGAGGTCCACGTCTCGGGCGAGGCGCGGCCGCTGTTGTGGTACCGCCGTGGCTTCCACGTCCCCGTGCCCGGGCAGCCCGCGGGGGGCTGAGCCCGGCCCACTGTTTCCCCGGTCAGTCGACGGACCGGGGGACATGAGCACCGACGGTCGCGCCGGTCATCCGCCGACGGGCCGCCGACCGTCCCCATCCCCGACGGTCCGGTGCCAGGAGTACGCGCCGGGTCGCGTCCACACCAAGGACGTGACCCGGCGCTTTCGTCGTCTGTGTCCCCGAGGTGACCCGTCGTCGGGCCCGACGCAGCGGGTCCACGGCCGTTCACGGCCGTGGACCCGGGTGCGCGCGGGGAGTGGTCAGCCCACCGGCTTGGCCGCCACGCTCTGCGGCTGCTCCGTCGAGGTGGCCGGTGGCGCCGGGGGCGCGGGCGGCATGGGCGGCGGGGGCAGCTGCTTCGGCAGCCACCGCAGCGAGATCACCGCCGCGCCGAGCACGACGACGATGGCCACGATCATGGCGGCGCGCATACCGGTGAGGTACGCCTCCATACCGGCGTCGACCAGGGTGGCCCGTCCGTCGGTCAGGCCGGCGGACGCGATCGCCCGCAGGGTGCCGCCGATCGAGTCACCGGCCTCGTCGCGCAGCCCGGCGGGGAGCACGTCGACCGCGTCGCCGAGGGAGCTGCGGTAGACGCTGCCCAGCACGCTGCCGATCACGGCGACGCCGAGCGCACCGGCCACCTGGCGGGCGGTCTGCGTGACCGCCTGCCCGGCACCGGCCTTCGGCAGCGGCACCACGGACATCAGGGAGCCGGTGGCGGGCGCCATGATGCAGCCCCAGCCGATGCCGAACAGCAGTTGCGCGACGATGAGCAGCCACACCCCGGTCTGCCGGTCCATCAGGGTGGTCAGCACGAAGGAGAGCGCCATGACCACGGCACCGGCCGCCACCACAGTGCGTGGCCCGAACCGGGCCGCCAGCTTGGGCGACCGCGCGGAGGTGAGCACGGTGCCCACGCCCATCGGCAGCATCAGCAGGCCGGCCTGCATGGGGGAGTAGCCGCGCACCGCCTGGTAGTAGAACTGGATCACGAAGATCGCGCCGATCAGGGCGAAGAAGCACAGGGCGATGGCGGCCGTGCCGGCGGAGAAGCGGCTGCTGCGCAGCAGCGTCACGTCGAGCGACGGGCTCGCCATCCGGCTCTCCACGAGGACCAGGACGGCGATCAGCACCAGCCCGGCGACGATCGATCCCAGCACCGGCAGCGAGAGCCACGCGTTGTCCTCGCCGCCGACCACGATGCCGTAGACCAGCAGGCCGATCGCCACGATCGACAGCAGGACGCCGAGCGGGTCGAAACGCGACTTCATCGGGCTGCGGCTCTCCGGCACCCAGAGGGCGATCAGCACGACGCTGATCAGCACCAACGGGGCGTTGATGAGGAAGATCGAGCCCCACCAGAAGCTCTCCAGCAGCAGGCCGCCCAGGATCGGGCCGACGGCGAAGGCCACCCCGGCGGCGGCGGCCCAGGTGGCGATGGCCTTCGGGCGCTCAGGCGGGGGGAAGGTGGCCATGATGACGGCCAGCGTGACGGTGGGGATGACGGCCGCGCCGACGCCCATCACGGCCCGCCAGAGGATGAGTGACTCGACGTCGGCGGCGTACGCGGCCAGTGTCGAGGCGATACCGAAGATCAGCAGCCCGGCGACGAGGACCTTCTTGCGACCGAACCGGTCCGCGCAGACCCCGCCGGTGAAGATGAAGGCGGCGAACGTGATCAGGTAGGTGTCCAGCGACCACTGGAGTTCGGCGTTGCTGGCGCCGAGGCTGAGCTGGATCGGGTTCAGCGCGACGTTGATGATGGTGATGTCCATGACGACGATCAGTACGATGACCGCCATCAGCGTCGAGATCGCCCGGCGCCGGGCCGGGGTCAGCGGGGGTAACGCGGGAGCTTGGGGTTGCATTGCCGTCCTTTGCAGACTGGCATCACCACGCCAAACCCGGGCGTCGAAGGCTCAACCGGAGGGGTGGTAATGCGATCGAACCCAGGTGATGGGGGGAGAGGAAGCGCCACCAGCCCGCCCGGGACTGGTGGTGCCTCCGTACCTCGGCGGAGTCGACACCCGGGGGCGGGTCACTCCGCCCAGGGCAGCGGCACCTTGTTGTCGCTGTTCGGGAGCATGGCCTTGCCGCCCACCTTCATGGCGACGAGGGCCTGGGCCGGGCCGCCGACGGCCTTGAGCTGACGCGTGACGCCGCCCGGAAGGACGAGCGCCTGGCCGGCCTTGACCAGCTTGGTCTCGTCGCCCACGGTGACCTCGAAGGCGCCGGAGATCGGCATCCACACCTGCTCGGCGTCGATGCCGTGCACCGGGGTGGCGGCGTCCTCGCCGAGCTCCACGCGCCAGGTGCTCACCTCCGCGCTGCCCTGGCTCGGGCCGGCGAGACCGAACATCCGGCCGGCGGGAGTGGTGGTGGTGCGGGCTTCCGTCTCACTGACGACATTCATCGGCGACCTCCGAGTAAATTAGCTTTACTTGCGTATCGTCAGTAAAGTCCTGCTTGCAGGCTGTGTCAAGCTGTTTTGCATGACTGAACCGGACCCACTCGAGCGAACTCCGCTGACCTTCCTGTTGGGCATGGCGTTCCAACTCGTCCTCACCGAGTTCGTCACCAAACTCGACGCGATCGGCTACGACGACCTGCGTCCCATCCACGGATTCGTCTTCCAGCTCCTGCAGGGTCCGGGTGCCACCAGCACCGAGCTGGCCGGTCAACTCGGCGTGACCAAGCAGGCGGCCGGGCAGATCGTCGACTACCTCGAAGGGGCCGGTTACGTCGAGCGCCGCCCGTACCCGCTCGGGGGTCGTCGCAAGCTCGTCGTCCTCACCGACAAGGGCCGCGAGCACATGCGGACGGCGGGCCGCACCCTGGCCGAGATCGAGTCCCGGTTGGCCGTCAGCCTGGACGACGAGGGGCTGACCGCGCTGCGCCAGGAACTCGCCCGGGTGATCCGGAGCATCGCCGGTGACGACGTACCGCCGTTGCGACCCTTCTGGTAGCGGGCGCGGAGTCACCCGCGTGAATCGCCGGGCGCGCGGTCCCCACAACCTTCCGACCGGGCGGTAGGATGACGGGACATTGACGGGGTATGAAAGGCGGAGGCCACAGATGGCTCGTGCGACGTCCAGCCGCCCGGCAACCACACGCCGCCGGCAGCGTTGGCCCGACGGCTACGACCCGGAGAACACCCGTCGATCCCTGATCACGAGCGCCCTCGAACTCTTCGAGCGCCGGGGCTTCGACCGCACGTCGGTGCAGGAGATCGCCGACCAGGCGCGGCTCACGAAGGGCGCCTTCTACCACCACTTCGAGAGCAAGGACGACCTGCTGCGGCACATCCAGGAGGAGTACCTGGAGGCGCAGCTCGCCGCGATCGAGCGGATCGAGAGCGGCAGCGACGACCCGAAGGTGCGGGTCGCGGAGCTGATCCGGCTCAGCCTGACCAGCGTGGCCGAGTACCGCTCCCACGTCACCATCTTCTACCAGGAGCGGCGCTACCTCACCGGTGACCTGTTCGCCGAGGTGACCCGCAAGCGCGACCGGCTGGAGGCGGCCTTCGCCGGCATGATCCAGGACGGCGTGGCGCGCGGCGTCTTCCGGGCCGACGTCGACTCCCGGATCGTCACCTTCGGGCTCGTCGGCATGTGCGCCTGGGCCTACCAGTGGCTCAACGTCGGCGGCAAGCTCAGCGTCGACGACGTGGCGCGCCAGTTCAGCGCCATGGTGCTCGACGGGCTGGTCTGACCCGACCCGGCCCGGAGCCGTCGAGCGGCTACCGGGCCGTCACGATTCAGCCGTTGAGCAGCTGGCGGGCCATCACGATGCGCTGCACCTGGTTGGTGCCCTCGTAGATCTGCGTGATCTTGGCGTCCCGCATCATCCGCTCGACCGGGTAGTCCCGGGTGTAGCCGTAGCCGCCGAGCAACTGCACC
>NZ_SISL01000450.1:0-4768 GCF_004307965.1 Verrucosispora sp. SN26_14.1
TCTAAGAGACAGCCACACCGTCGCGGCCCTCGGCCACCAGCCGGCGCAGCGGACCCGGGTGGCCCTCCTGCGCCAGCCAGGCGTCGGTGGCCTCGACCGTGTCGTCGTCGACCAGGTACGCCGGGTACACCAGCATGGCGAACTCCTGCGCCGGCTCGCTGTCCCGGCGCGCCCAGACCTGCCCGACCGTGTCGAAGTACCGGTCCCGGTAGGGCGTGATCAGTTCGACCTGGGTCGGGTGGGTGAAACCCTGCAACAGCGCCCGGTTCCGCCAGTTCGGCAGCGCCTCGGCACCGGTGAGCTGTGCCCAGACCGCCGCCTTGTTCTCCGCGGTGGGCAGCAGGGCGTGTGCGTACGCGGCCTCCCGCTCGCCGCTGGAGGTCTTGTCGCCGGCCAGCTCGGCCTCGATCTGCGGCCCACCCGCCACACCGTTGGCCACCAGGGACTGCAGCACGCTCCAGCGCAGCTCGGTGTCGATGGTCAGCCCGGCGGTCACCTCGGAGCCGTCCAGCCAGCCGCGCAGGATAGCCAGGTCCTCGGCGGAGCGGGCCGCGGAGACGTACGCCCGGGCCCAGGCCAGCTGGAAGCCGCTGCCGGGCTCGGCGGCGGCGAGCGCGGTCCGCGCGGTCCGGGCCAGGTCGGCCCAGCCGGTCGGCGCCCAGCTCGGGTCGGCGTAGAAGGTGATGGCGGTGCTGACCTGGCGCAGCGTGGCGGTGACCAGGTTGATGTCCCGCTCGGCCGGCAGCCCGGCCAGCACCAGCGCCACGTAGTCGCGGGTGGCCAGCTCGGCGTCGCGGGTCATGTCCCATGCGGCCGTCCAGCACAGCGCGCGCGCCAGCGACGACTCGAAGCCGGCGATGTGCTGCACCACCGTCGCCATCGACCGCCCGTCCAGGCGCAGCTTCGTGTACGTCAGGTCGTCGTCGTTGAGCAGCAGCACGTCGGCCGCCCGCACTCCGGCGAGCTCGGTCAGCTCGGTCGACTCGCCGTCGACGTCCACCTCGTACCGTTCGCGGCGCACCAGGCGACCGTCGGTGAGGTCGTAGAGGCCGACCCCGATCCGGTGGGTCCGCAGCGTCGGGTGACCCTGCGGCGCCTCCTGGCGGACCAGGACCCGCTGGTACGTGCCGTCCTCGCCGATGGTCAGCTCCGGCCGCAGCGTGTTGACCTGCGCCGTCTCCAGCCACTGGGTGGCGAAGGTGCGCAGCTTGCGCCCGGAGGCGGTCTCCAGCTCGGTGAGCAGGTCGTCGAAGGTGGCGTTGCCCCAGGCGTGCTTGGCGAAGTACGCCCGCAGACCCGCCAGGAACGGCTCCTCACCCACGTACGCCACGAGCTGCTTGAGCACGCTGGCGCCCTTGGCGTACGTGATGCCGTCGAAGTTGACCTCGACCGCCTCCAGGTCCGGCATCTCGCAGTACACCGGGTGGGTGGAGGAGAGCTGGTCCTGCCGGTAGCCCCAGTTCTTCCGGATGGACAGGAACGTCGTCCACGCCTCGGTGAAGCGGGTGGCGTGCGTGTTGCACCAGTGGCTGGCCCACTCGGCGAACGACTCGTTCAGCCACAGGTCGTTCCACCAGCGCATGGTGACCAGGTCACCGAACCACATGTGCGCCAGCTCGTGCAGGATCGTGTTGGCCCGCTGCTCGTACTCGTAGTCGGTCACCTGCGACCGGAACAGGTAGTACGACTCGGCGTGCGTGACGCAGCCGAAGTTCTCCATCGCGCCGGCGTTGAAGTCCGGCACCCAGACCTGGTCGTACTTGGGCAGCGGGTAGCGCACCCCGAACTGCTCGTGGAAGAAGTCGAAGCCCTGCGTCGTGATCAGGTTCAGGTCCTCGGCGTCGAGGTACTGCGCCATGCTGGCCCGGCAGAAGTAGCCCAGGTCGATGCCGTCGTGGCCGTACCGCACCTCGTGGTACGGCCCGGCGCAGATCGCGGTGATGTAGGTGCTCATCCGCGGTGAGGTGGTGAAGTGCAGGGTCTTGCACCCCTCACCCGCCGCCTCCTCGCGCTCCACCGGCATGTTGGAGACGGCCTTCCAGTGCTCCGGGACGGTGGCGTGCCAGGTGTAGACGCTCTTCAGATCGGGCTGGTCGAAGCAGGCGTACGTGCGCTGCGCGTCGGCGGTCTCGAACTGCGAGTAGAGGTAGGTCTCGCCGTCGACCGGGTCGACGCTGCGGTGCAGGCCCTGCCCCGAGCTGGAGTACGCGAAGTCGGCGTCGACGACCAGCGTGTTCTCCTCGGCCAGACCGGTCAGGGTCAGCCCCTTCTCGGCCGACCAGTCGGACAGGTCGACCGGGTCGCCGTTGAGCGTCGCCGAGCGGATCGAGTCCGCGGCGACCTCGATGAACGTGCTGGCGCCCGGCTCGCTGCACCCGAAGCGCACCTCGGTGGTCGATCGGAAGGTGCGGCCACCGGCCGCGTGTACGGCACTGGACAGGTCCAGGTTGATGTCGTACCCGGTCACGTCGAGCAGTCGGGCCCGCTCGGTCGCCTCGACCTGTGTCAGGTTGCGCACTCCCGGCACGTTCGTCTCCATCCCACTATCGCCGCACGTCACGGTCACCTCAGTCGTCGACCGCTCGTGACGGCCGGTCCGGGCCTGAGTCTTCCATGCGTCAACACCCGTCGGTGGGCGAGGTCACGCGGCCCGTTACCGGCCGGTCGCCCCGATGCGGAGTAAAGATGCGTGATAGGCCGGTCGAATCGGCATCTCCGTTGCGAAGGGACCTAAACGTGAACGAGCGTGTCAGTGTCGACATGTGGTTCGACCCGATCTGCCCATGGGCGTGGATCACCTCCCGATGGCTGCTGGAGGTGGAGCGGGTCCGCGACATCGACGTCCGCTACCACGTGATGAGCCTGTCGGTGCTCAACGAGGGGCGGGAGCTGCCCGAGGCGTACCAGGAGATCATGAAGACCGGGTGGGGCCCGGTCCGCGTCTGCATCGCCGTCGGGCAGCGGTACGGCCCGGACGCCGTGCGGAACCTCTACACCGCCATGGGCACCCGGATCCACCTCGGCAAGGAGGCACGTGGACCGGAGTTGTACGCCGCCGCGCTGACCGACGCCGGGCTGGACCCGGCGCTGGCCTCGGCCGCCGACGACGCGAGCCTCGACGCGGCCCTGCGGGAGAGCCACGAGGCGGGGATGCGTCCGGTCGGCACCGAGGTCGGTACCCCGGTCGTGCACGCTCCGGGTCCGGACGGCAAGCAGGTCGCCTTCTTCGGCCCGGTGGTCACCCCGGCACCCAAGGGCGAGGCCGCCGGCCGACTCTGGGACGGCGTGATGCTGGTCGCCGGCACGCCCGGCTTCTTCGAACTCAAGCGCAGCCGCGACATCGACCCCATCTTCACCTGACCCACCTTGGTGTAAGGAAGGGCCCCCTGCTAACGCCTCGTGTATAGCAGGGGTCCCCTCCTAACACCGCTGCCGCCGCCGGACGCTGCCGCCGCCGGACGCTGCCGCTACCGCCGTTGCGCGTCACCGCCCGCTCTGTGGGCTCGTTTGACCAGTTGTCCGCAGCGGCGATCCGGCGGCCCGTAGCCACGGCTGCCGACCGCACACCGCAGCTCGTGGAGGTGTAGCCATGGCCAAGCACCGTGCGCCCGTCGACGATGTCCCGTGGTGGGAGGAGCGCGGGAGCGGCGCGGACCGACCGGCGGTCGACCTGCGCTGGCCCGTCACCGGAAAAGGCCCTTCCGACGGCCTGACCCGGGTATCCGGGTCGGGTGTGGTGGGCGTGGCCCGGGTCCCCGTGACCTCGCGTCTGACCCCACCGGACCGGGACCTACGCGACCAGGGCCCACCGCCGGGACGGGTACGCCCCACCGCACTGGTGACGCCCCAAGGCCCGCAGCACACACCCCCGGGCCAGCACCACACACCCCCAAACCCGCAGCACACGCCTGTCGGCTGGCAGCACAGACCACCCCCGAGCCGGCAGCACGGGCCTGTCGGCCGGCAGCACTCGCCCGTCGGCCGACGTCAGGCGCGCATCGAGCCGGAGTGTTAACAAGGGCCCCCTGCTCTACCTGAGGCGTTAATAAGGTGCCCTTCCTTGCGCGCCAACTGGTGGACGTCGTGCGGGTCGGCGGGAGGCGCGGTCATCGCCGCCGGTAGCGTCAGTGGACATGACCGTCGTGCACCCGATCAACCGGGCCTGGATCACCACGGGCGGCACCGGCGCCCAGAACTACGACGAGTTCGCCGACGACGCGGAGATCACCGCGATCATCGAGGCGAACCCGCAGAGCGCTCTCGGCATCGAGATGCCGCACCGGGCTCCGGAGAGCCTCGGCAAGTCCTTCGCCGACGCCCTGCCGGAGGCGGCGACCCGGCTGGCCGAGGCGAAGGCCGACGGCAGTTACACCCCCGCCGAGCAGGTGGTGGTGCTGTACCGCATCAGCGCACCCGGTGAGGACTCCGCGTACGGGCTCTGGGTGATGGTCGACACCGACCAGATCTCCACCCGCGCCGACGAGCCGGGTCTTGTCATCCGCAACGAGGACGTCTTCATCGCCAAGGTGCGCGAGCGCGTCGCGCTGGCCGAGACGCTGGGGCACCTGCTCTCGCCGGTGCTGCTGTTGCAGACCGGGCGGGGTGACGAACTGCACGCCGCGCTGGCCGCCGCCACCGAATCGGCCGGTGCGCCCGCCGCCACCGACACCGACCAGGCCGGGCGTACGCACGCCATCTGGCTGCTCGGCCCCGGGCCGCGCCAGGACGAGCTGACCGCGCTGGCCGGCGGCGGCGAGCTGGTCGTCGC
>NZ_SISL01000451.1:0-4763 GCF_004307965.1 Verrucosispora sp. SN26_14.1
GACGGGGCCGGCGGCCAGCCGGGGTCGCCCGGGGCCTGAGGTCCCTGCTGGCCGGGCAGCGGCTGGTGCGGTGGTGGGGCTGCCGGTCCGGGAGCGGTCATGGAAGCCAGCGTAGTGCCCGGCGGCTCACCGGTAAGGACCCGCAGCTCGATCGCTGGCGACCACCACCACGTCCCCGCCGGGTGCCGCGGTCGCCAACGCCTCGTACGCGGACGGCTCGTCGATGCTCTCGGCGAGCAGCGGGACGGCGGTGACCTTGACGTCGAAACCGCCCAGCGCCCGCCGGTATGTGCCGACCGACTCCCACTCGGTGACCAGGCACCAGTGGCGCGGGTCGTCCAGTGCCCGGACGACCTGTCCCCGCAGGTAGCCGGGCCGGGCTGCGAGCGCGGCGAGGGCCGCGTGGGCCCGACCGGCGAAGTCCTCGGCGGCGTCTTCCTCGACCACGAACCGGTTGGTCACCAGCACCGGCTCCCCCTCCTCGTAGAGTCTGTGGGATGCAGCGTACGCAGCGCGGGATCCACGAGCGGCTGGCCCGGGCCAACCCCACGACGGTGTTCCTGATCACCCTGTTCCTGATGCTGGCCGCGTTCTTCGTCCCGGGGGTGATCGGCGGGCTGTTGACCTTGACGATCGCCGCCGCGCTGGCCGCACTGCTGGTGACGACCTGGCAGGTGCAGACTCCGCCGACCCGGGCGATCCGGCTCGTCGCGCTCACCCTGCTGGTCACCGTCGGTCTGGTGAAGCTGCTCTGACATGCACTCATGCGTTTTTGACAATCATTGTCGTTGTCGCGGAGAGTCGGTGTCATGACCTACCGCACCGCTCCGCGCGCTCTGGCCACCGCCACGGCCGCCCTGCTCGCCCTGGGTGGCGTCACCGCCTGCTCGACCGAGGACAGCCCGGCCGGCGCCGACCCGAACCGGATCGACGTGGTGGCCGGGTTCTACCCGTTGCAGTTCCTCGCCGAGCAGGTCGGCGGCGACGCGGTGGCGGTGACGAACCTGGCCCGCCCCGGTGCCGAGCCGCACGACCTGGAGCTGAACCCGGGGCAGGTCGGTCAGATCAGCGAGGCGGAGCTGATCATCTTCCTGCACGGCTTCCAGCCCGCGGTGGACGAGGCGATCGACCAGAACGGCGGTGACCGCGCGTTCGACGTGGCGACCGTGGAGCCGCTGCTCGACGCCGCCGCCGGTGGCCACACCCACAGCCACGGCGACGACGACCACGGTCACGAGGACGACGACCACGGTCACGACCACGACGAGGAGAAGAAGCCGGCGGAGGAGGCGAAGCACGCCGAGGAGACCTCGGACGGCGCCAAGGACCCGCACGTCTGGCTGGACCCGACCCGGCTGGCCACCATCGGCGACAAGCTGGCCGAGCGCTTCGGCGCCGTCGACCCGGACCGGGCCGGCGAGTACACCCGGCGGGCCACCGCCCTGCGTACCGAGTTGGAGAAGCTGGACACCGAGTTCAGCGAGGGCCTGAAGACCTGCCAGCGGCGGGAGATCGTGGTCAGCCACACCGCGTTCGGGTACCTCGCGCAGAAGTACCAGCTGGAGCAGATCGGCATCACCGGGCTCTCCCCGGAGGACGAGCCGTCGCCGCAGCGGCTGGCCGAGGTCACCGAGGAGGCGCGGGAGCACGGCGCCACCACGATCTTCTTCGAGACTCTCGTCAGCCCGAAGGTCGCCGAGACCATCGCCAAGGAGGTCGGTGCCCAGACCGCGGTGCTCGATCCGATCGAAGGCCTGTCCGCCGACAACGGCGGCGACTACCTTTCGGTGATGCGCACCAATCTGCAGACCCTGAGGACGGCGTTGAGCTGCTCGTGACACCTGACGTCATCACCGTGGAGCACGGGGTGGTCGGCTACGACGGCCGCCCCGTGCTCCGCGACGTATCCCTGACCGTGACCACCGGCGAGGTGGTCGCGGTCCTCGGCGCCAACGGCTCCGGCAAGTCCACCCTGATCCGCGCCGTGCTCGGGCTCGTCCCGCTCACCGCCGGCTCGATCACCCTCTTCGGCCAGCGGGTACGCCGGTTCCGACAGTGGCAGCGGCTCGGCTACGTGCCCCAGCGGCTCGGCGCGGGCAGCGGCGTACCGGCCACCGTGGCCGAGGTGGTCGCCTCCGGCCGACTGGCCCGCCGGGGCATCCTGCGTCCGCCGGGGCGGGTCGACCGGGAGGCGGTGGCGGAGGCGTTGCGCGCCGTGGGCCTGGCCGACCGGGCGAAGGACCCGGTGGCCACGCTCTCCGGCGGGCAGCAACAACGCACCCTGATCGCCCGGGCCCTGGCCGGACGCCCGGAACTGCTGGTGCTCGACGAACCGACGGCGGGGGTGGACGCGGCCAGCCAGGAGGCGTTCGCCGGGGCGCTGCGCGGCTTCGTCGACGACGGCGGCACCGTCCTGCTCGTCGCGCACGAACTGGGCCCGCTCCGGCCGCTGATCAGTCGCGCGATCGTCGTACACCAGGGGCAGATCGCGCACGACGGCGCGGTCCCGGACCCGGCCGGGCACCACGCGGAGCCCGACCACGACCACGTGCATCCGCACGGCCCCGAGGAGCCCGCCGGCATGTGGAGCACAAGGTGAGTCTCTTCCAGTACGAATTCATGATGCGCGCTTTGATCGGCGCGCTGATCATCGGGCTGGCCGCCCCGGCGCTCGGCATCTACCTAGTGCAGCGACGACTCGCGCTGATCGGCGACGGCATCGGGCACGTGGCGCTCACCGGCGTCGGCGCGGGCCTGCTGTTCCAGACCTCGCCCGTGATCATGGCGGTGATCGCGGCCACCATCGGGGCGATCGCCATCGAGCTGATCCGCGAACGCGGTCGCACCTCCGGCGACCTGGCGCTGGCCCTGCTCTTCTACGGCGGCATCGCCGGTGGCGTGGTCCTGGTGGGGCTCTCCGACAGCACCAGCGCCAACCTCAACGCGTACCTCTTCGGTGCGTTGACCACGACCTCCCGCGACGACCTGGTCACCATCGCGGTGCTCGGTGTGGCGGTGCTGGCCGCGATGCTGGCGCTGCGGCCCGCGCTCTTCGCCGTCTGCCACGACGAGGAGTACGCCCGGGTCTCCGGCCTGCCGGTACGCGCGCTGAACCTGCTGCTCGCGATCACCACCGCGATCACCGTCACGATCGCCATGCGGGCCGTCGGCGTCCTGCTGATCAGCGCGTTGATGGTCGTACCGGTGGCCACCGCCCAGCAGGTCACCCGGGGCTTCCGCAGCACCATGACGGCAGCCATGGCACTGGGCCTGTTCGCCGCCGGGGCCGGCATCTGGATGGCGGCGCTCGCCGACACCGCACCGGGCGCGTCGGTGGTGGTCCTGGCCATCGCCTCCTTCGTGGTGGTCACCCTGCTGGCCGCCGCCTGGCGCCGGATCCGCCGCTCCCGGCCGCAACCCACACCCGATCCGGAACCGCACGAGGTGGTGCTCAGCCGGTCCTGATCACGGGTTCCGCTTCGGTATTGGTTACCGTTGCAGGGTGACCAGCGGATCCGGCTATGACGCCTTCGAGGGTGCCAGCGAGCTCCTGCGCGCTCTCTCGGCGCCGATCCGGCTCGCCATCGTCAGCGAACTGGCCGGCGGCGAGCGGTGCGTGCACGAGCTGGTGGATAAACTCGGCGTCGCGCAACCGCTGGTCTCCCAGCACCTGCGGGTGCTGCGCGGGGCCGGCGTGGTCCGCGGCTCGCGGCGGGGCCGGGAGATCGCGTACGCCCTGGTCGACGAGCATGTCGCGCACATCGTCGCCGACGCGGTCAGCCATGCCGGGGAGGAATCATGAGCGAGCCACGCGAGCGAATCATCAGGCCCAGCACAAATGCCGGACCGCAGCGAAGCGGAGTGACGGCATGAGCGAGAGTGCGGTGGTCCGCAACACCCGCCAGCGGTCGGCGGTGAGCGCGTTGCTGGCCGAGTTGGAGGGCTTCCACAGCGCCCAGGACCTACACGCGATGCTGCGTGAACGCGGCGAGCGGGTCGGGTTGACGACGGTCTACCGGACGTTGCAGGGCCTGGCCGACGCGGGCGAGATCGACGTGATGCGTCCGCCCGGCGGCGAGCACCTCTACCGCAGGTGCAGCGAGGGGCACCACCACCATCTGGTCTGCCGCGCCTGCGGCCGGACGGTGGAGGTGGCCGGGCCGACGGTGGAGAACTGGGCCGACCGGGTGGCCGCCCAGCACGGCTTCACCGACGTCAGCCACACCCTGGAAATTTTCGGCACCTGCCCGGACTGCGCCCGCTGATCCCGCCTGCCGCACGATCGGGCGTCCGTGGGAGTGCTCGCCGCGCCGGGGCGTGGCACGCTGTCCGGCGTGAAAATCTACGCTGATCGTTTCCCGACCGCGCTGCGCCAGTTCCTCACCGATCTGCTCGTCGTCGCCTGGGTGTACGTGGCGATTCGGGGTGCGCTCTGGCTGCACGATCTGGTGCAGAAGCTGGCCGTACCCGGACAGAAGCTGGAGGGGGCCGGCGGCGGACTGGCCGACAACCTGGCCGACGCGGGCGGCAAGGTCGGCCGGGTGCCGTTGGTGGGCGACGAGCTGACCGGCCCGTTCGAGCGGGCGGCCGGCGCGGCCCGTTCGCTCGCCGAGGCCGGGCGGGACCAGCAGGAACTGGTCGACCAGTTGGCGGTGGCGCTGGCCGTCGGGTTGCTGGTGGTCCCGCTGGGGTTGGTGCTGTTCGGCTGGCTGCCACTGCGGGTGCGCTGGATGCGGCGGGCCGCCTCGGCAGCGGCTCTGGCC
>NZ_SISL01000452.1:0-4726 GCF_004307965.1 Verrucosispora sp. SN26_14.1
GGGGCGTCGCCGCCCACTCGGCCGCCACGCCGCGCGCCGCCGCGACGGCCTTGTCGACCTCGTCCGAGGTGGCGACCGGCGCGCCGGTCACCGGGGCACCGGTGGCCGGGTCGTGCACCACCAGGTCACCGGCCTCCCCGCCGGCCCCCCACACCCCACCGATGAGCTGCGCAACCGTGTACATGGCGCGCTGCATGCCCCGATGGTCGGCGGGCAAACGTTTCGCCCGGTTGAGCCCGGGTAGCGTCGGTGGATGACGTCGTCCGGTTCTCTCGGCGCCGAAACAGCCGACGCGGTGGTCGTCGGCGCCGGCCACAACGGTCTGGTCGCCGCGAACCTGCTCGCCGACGCGGGCTGGGACGTGCTGGTGCTGGAGGCGACCGGCGCGCCGGGTGGCGCGGTGCGCTCGGCCGAGGTGACCTCGCCCGGTTACCTCAGCGACCTCTACAGCTCCTTCTACCCGCTGGGTTACGCCTCGCCGGTGCTGCGCGGGCTCGACCTGACCCGGTACGGGCTGGCCTGGCGGCACGCCCCGGACGTGCTGGCCCACCTCTTCCCGGACGACCGCGCCGCGCTGCTCAACCGCGACCCCGACGTCACGGCGGCGTCGTTGGAGGAGTTCGCGCCCGGCGACGGCGAACGCTGGCTGTCCGCGTACGCCGAGTGGCAGCGCATCGCCGACCCGATGCTGGACCTGATCACCACCCCTTTCCCGCCGGTACGCCCCGGGTGGGACATGCTGCGTCGGCTGCACACCGGCGGTGCGTTGCGGCTGGCCCGGCGGATGGTCCTGCCGGTGCGTCGCCTCGGCGAGGAGATGTTCCGCGGTGCCGGTGGACCGGCGCTGCTGGCGGGCTCGGCGCTGCACACCGACCTGTCCACCGAGGACGCCGGCTCCGGCGTGTACGGCTGGCTGCTGGTCATGCTCGGCCAGCAGGTCGGCTGGCCGGTGCCGACCGGCGGGGCACAGAAGATCACCGACGCGCTGGTGGCCCGGCTGGCCGAGCGGGGCGGCCGGATCCACTACGACGCCCACGTGGACCGGGTCCTGGTGGCCCGGGGGCGGGCGATGGGCGTCCGCACCGCCGACGGCGGGCGGTACCGGGCGCGTCGCGCGGTCCTGGCCGACGTGCCCGCGCCCACGCTCTACCTGGACCTGGTCGGCGCGGCGGCGCTGCCGCCGAGGCTGGTGGCGGACCTGGAGCACTTCCGGTGGGACGGTTCGACGCTGAAGGTGGACTGGGCGCTGTCCGGGCCGGTGCCGTGGACCAACCGGCGCCTGGCCACCGTCGGCACCGTGCACCTCGGAGCGGATCTCGGCGGGTTGACCGGGTACGCCGCCACGCTCGCCCGAGGTGAGCTGCCCCTCGACCCGTTCCTGCTGGTCGGGCAGATGTCGGTGGCCGACCCCAGCCACTCCCCGTCGGGCACCGAGTCGCTCTGGTCGTACACGCACCTGCCGTTCCGCCGGCACTGGCGCGGCGAGGACGTGCTGGGTCACGTGGAGCGGATGGAGGCGGTGCTGGAGGCGGCCGCGCCCGGTTTCCGGAGCCTCGTGGTGGGGCGGCACGTGTTCGGGCCGGCCGATCTCGAGGAGGCCAACCCGAGCCTGGTCGGCGGTGCCATCGGTGGTGGCACCGCCGCGCCCTACCAGCAACTGTTCCTGCGCCCGGTGCCCGGACTGGGCCGCGCGGACACCCCGGTCGACCGGCTCTTCCTGGCCAGCGCGTCGGCGCATCCCGGTGGCGGGGTGCACGGCGCACCGGGGGCGAACGCGGCCCGGGCCGCGCTGGCCCGGGACCGGACGCTCACCGGCGGTGTCTACCGCCGGGCCGTGGACACCGCCCACCGGGCCGTGTACCGCTGACGCGTCGCGGCGACCGGCCACCTCGACGCGGCCGGTCGCGTGTCGCGCGGTGGCTCAGCGCTCGATGCCGCGATGCCGGGTACGCAGCTTGAACGGCATCAACGCGCTCTCGATCTTGGTGGCGGTGGTCATCTTCGAGTCGCCGTCGCGCCGCTCCTCGAAGCGGATCGGCACCTCCAGGATGGTGTGCCCGAGCTTCGTGGCGAGGTAGTGCATCTCCACCTGGAAGCTGTAACCGTTGGACTGCACCCGCTCCAGCCCGATGTCGCGCAGTGCGTCGGCCCGCCAGATCTTGAACCCGGCGGTCAGGTCCCGGATGCGGACCCGCAGCAGCGTGTGCACGTACAGGTTGGCCCAGCCGCTGAGCGCCCGGCGGTACAGCGGCCAGTTCTCGTCCAGCTCGCCACCGGGCACGTACCGGGAGCCGATCACCACACCGGCCTGGGTGGAGAGCAGCGCGCCGAGCATTCCCGGCAGCGCCTCCGGCGGGTGCGACAGGTCGGCGTCCATCTGGGCCACGTACTCGGCCCCGCCGTCGAGGGCCCGGCTGATCCCGTCCACGTACGCCCGGCCGAGGCCCTCCTTGCCCGGCCGGTGCACGACCTCGATCCGATCGGGGTGCTCGATGGCCAGTTTGTCCGCCACCTCGCCGGTGCCGTCCGGGGAGTTGTCGTCCGCGACCAGCACCTTGAGGCCCGGCAACGGCAGGGCGAGCAGGCGCTCGACCAGCAGTGGCAGGTTGCCCGCCTCGTTGTAGGTAGGTACCACGACGGTCAGGCGCGCGTCCCCCCACGGCGTGGGTAACTGGACGGGTTCGATCATGGAGGACATCCTCGGTCTGCGGACAGGCTTCCCCGAGAGCGTAGCCACTTGTCCGTTCCAGGGGGAATCGGCTCCCCCTGGCCAGGTCAGTCCGGCGTCTTCTGCCGGCGGGCGATGTCCGCGAGCCGACTCAGCGTCTCCTTGTTGCGCTGGTGCAGCACCAAGTCATTGACCTTGGTGCGCAGCCAGCGCAGCGGGCCGGCGGCGAAGTCCTCGCCGAGCAGCACCCGGGTGGTGTGCGGCCCGACCGGTTCCAGGGTGAAGACCACCACCCCCTCGCCGGCCGGCCAGAGCTTCACCCGCAGCACCAGCTTCCGTTCCGGCTCGCACTCCAGCACCTGGGAGGAGTCCTCCAGGGAGAAGGGCCAGGGGCCGGCCCGGTGGTGCAGCCGGGTCCCCACCCGGGGCCAGTCGTCGTCGACGTCCCGCATGTGCGCGGTGCCGACCACCCAGTCGCTGTAGGTCCACCCGTCCGCCAGCACCGCCCAGACCTGCCGTACCGGTGCCTCGATGTTCCGTTCCACGATCGCCACGAACAGGCCGTACCCAGGTGGGCGGCCCGGCTAACGGCACCACGGGTTAGCTTCTCGGGGGCCGTGGGTAAGGCCACCCGCGAGCGGCGGTGCGCTGGTCGGCGTGGAGTACCCGTCGACCACGTCCCGGGCGACGTTTACTCCTCGGGGCGCCGGGAACCCGCCGCCCGTGCGACAGGACCGTGGGGAGCCGGATCAGCGCAGGTCAGCCGGGGTGCTGACCGGCGTCGACCGGGCCGGTCCGGTCCTGTTCGACGCGGTGCTGCTGGACCGCGACGGCACCCTGGTCGAGGACGTGCCGTACAACGGCGACCCGGACAAGGTGCGTCCGATGCCCGGCGCGCGGGCCGCGCTGGACCGGTTGCGCGCCGCCGGCCTGCGGCTCGCCGTGGTCACCAACCAGTCCGGGCTGGCCCGGGGCCTGTTCACCGAGGCGGACCTGCACCGGGTGCACCGTCGCGTCGAGGACCTGCTCGGCCCCTTCGACTCGTGGCAGGTGTGCCCGCACGACGACGGGGACGGCTGTGCCTGCCGCAAGCCCGCCCCCGGGCTGGTGCACGCCGCCGCCCGGGCACTCGGCACCGTACCCGCGCGCTGCGTCATGATCGGCGACATCGGCCGGGACGTCACCGCGGCGCTGGCCGCCGGTGCGGCGGGCATCCTGGTGCCCACACCGGTCACCCGCGCCGAGGAGATCGCCGCCGCCGGGTGGCTCGCCGCCGACCTGCCGTCGGCCGTGGACGAGATCCTGCGCCGTCAGCAGGCGCTACGCCCGGCCACGCCACGGCCGACCGGTGCGGGACGGGGGCGGACGGTGCTGGTGGTGCGCGCCGACTCGGTCGGGGACGTGCTGGTCACCGGCCCCGGAATCCGGGCCGTGGCCGCCGGTGCGGACCGGGTGGTGCTGCTCTGCGGCCCGCGCGGCCGGGCCGCCGCCGAGATGCTGCCCGGCGTCGACGAGATCGTGGAGCACCGGCTGCCGTGGATCGATCCCGCGCCCGGTCCCGTCGACCCGGCCGAGATGGCCGCGCTGACCGCCCGGTTGGCGGCCGTCGCCGCCGACGAGGCGGTCGTCTTCACCTCGTTCCACCAGTCGCCGTTGCCGCTGGCCCTGCTGCTGCGGATGGCCGGTGTCCGGCGGATCGCCGCGATCAGCGACGACTACCCGGGAAGCCTGCTGGACGTCCGGCACCGGGTGCCGGCCGGTGTGCCGGAGGCCGAACGCGCCCTGTCGCTGGCGGCCGCCGCCGGGTACGCGCTGCCCGCCCACGACGAGCCGCGCCTGCGACTGCGTCCGGCGCTCGCCCCGCCGCCGGAGACCGGCGCACCGGGCTACGTGGTGCTGCACCCGGGTTCGGACGCGCCGGCCCGGGGCTGCCCGCCGGAACTGGCCGAGCGGATCGCCCGGGACCTCTCCGCCGCAGGCCACCGGGTGGTGGTCACCGGCGGCCCGCAGGAACGGGACCTGACCGCCCGGGTCGCCGGCTGGCTCTGATACACATCT
>NZ_SISL01000453.1:0-4740 GCF_004307965.1 Verrucosispora sp. SN26_14.1
CGGGCGGCGCGGTCGATCTCGGCATGCTGGGCGGCGGTCAGCGCGGCGCGGGGGACGGACGGCATCCGCCGAGTGTGGCCAGGACGACGGGTCGACGCCAACCCGTAACCGGCCGCAGGGGCAGCGAGGCCACCCCTGCGGCCGTCAGGTCAGTGGCCCCGGGCCAGCCACTCGGGGAGCTGCGGAGCCTCCGCGCCGATGGTGGTGCTGTCGCCGTGACCGGTGTGCACGACGGTCTGCGGCGGCAGCGTGAGCAGCCGGTCCCGGATCGAGTCGACGATGGTGCCGAAGTCGCTGTACGAGCGGCCGGTGGCGCCCGGTCCGCCGGCGAAGAGGGTGTCGCCGGTGAACACCACGTCGAGGTCGGCGGCGTACAGGCAGCAGGCGCCGGGACTGTGTCCGGGGGTGTGCAGCACGGTCAGCGGGGTGCCGGCCACCGTGATCGTCTCGCCGTCGGCGAGCGCACCGGCGGGCGGCTCGTCGGGGTGCACCATGTCCCAGAGCACCCGGTCGGCGGGGTGCAGCAGCACGGGCGCACCGGTGACGCGGGAGAGTTCCGGGGCCACGCGGACGTGGTCGTCGTGGGCGTGGGTGGCGACGATCGCGGTGACCCGGCGGCCGGCGACCACGGCGAGGATCGCCTCCACGTCGTGCGGGGCGTCGACGACGACGCATTCGGTGTCGTCGCCGATCACCCAGACGTTGTTGTCGACGTCGAAGGTCTGCCCGTCCAGGGAGAAGGTGCCGGAGGTGACGGTGTGGTCGATGCGGGCGGCCATCAGAAGACCACCACCGAGCGGAGCACGTCGCCACGGTGCATCCGGGCGAACGCCTCCTCGACGCCGTCGAGCGGGATCTCCTCGGTGACGAAGGCGTCGAGGTCGAGGCGGCCCTGGAGGTAGAGCTCGGTCAGCATCGGGAAGTCGCGGCTGGGCAGGCAGTCGCCGTACCAGCTGGACTTGAGCGCCCCGCCCCGGCCGAAGACGTCCAGCAGCGGCAGTTCGACCCGCATGTCGGGCGTGGGTACGCCGACCAGCACGACGGTGCCGGCCAGGTCACGGGCGTAGAAGGCCTGTTTCCAGGTCTCCGGCCGACCGACGGCGTCGATCACCACGTCGGCGCCGAAGCCGCCGGTGGCGGCCTGGATCTCGGCCACCGGGTCGGTCTCGGAGGCGTTGACGGTGTGGGTGGCGCCGAAGCGGCGGGCCCAGTCGAGCTTGCGGGAGTCGGTGTCCACCGCGATGATCGTGGTCGCTCCGGCCAGGGCGGCACCGGCGACGGCCGCGTCCCCGACGCCCCCGCAGCCGATCACGGCCACCGAGTCGCCCCGGGTCACGTTGCCGGTGTTCATGGCCGCGCCGAGACCGGCCATCACACCGCAGCCGAGCAGCCCGACGGCGGCCGGGCGGGCCGCCGGGTCCACCTTGGTGCACTGGCCGGCGTGCACCAGCGTCTTCTCGGCGAACGCGCCGATGCCCAGGGCCGGGGCGAGTTCGGTGCCGTCGACCAGGGTCATCTTCTGTGCGGCGTTGTGGGTGGCGAAGCAGTACCAGGGGCGACCCCGCCGGCAGGCCCGGCAGACGCCGCAGACGGCCCGCCAGTTGAGGATCACGAAATCGCCGGGGGCGACCGCGTCGACTCCGGCACCGACCTGTTCGACGATGCCCGCCGCCTCGTGGCCGAGCAGGAACGGGTAGTCGTCGTTGATGCCGCCCTCGCGGTAGTGCAGGTCGGTGTGGCAGACCCCGCAGGACTGCACGCGTACCACCGCCTCGCCGGGCCCGGGGTCGGGCACGACGATGTCGGTGACCTCGACGGGCGCGCCCTTGCTCCGCGAGATGACTCCCTTGACCTGCTGGCTCACGCTTTCCTCCTCGTCCGCACCGACGCGAAGCGCCGCCGCCGTTGCGCCGCGACGTCGCCGGTGGGGCGGCGACGCGCGCGGTCACTCCCGCTGGCGAACCTACCTGCGGGCGGGCGGCTGGGCACAGCTTCGGCGCGGCTTGCCGCCGGTCGGTGCCCGCCCTGGTCGCGGCGGGCGGCGTTGCGCCAGCGCAGCACCTGCACCACGCCGACGGCCCAGAGCACGTACTGCACCGAGAAGGCCCAGCGGTACGCGGTCAGGTCGGGGGCGGCCTGGCCCGCCGGGGTGACCAGGTCCAGCACCACGCCGATGGTGAGCACCAGGGTGATCGAGGCGACGAAACCGCCGACGTTGACGATGCCGGCGGCGCTGCCGAGGCGGCTGACCGGGTTGAAGGTCCGGGCGTAGTCGAGACCGATCATCGAGCCGGGGCCGCTGAGGGCCAGCACCAGCACCAGCGTGACCAGCAGCCAGCCGGGTGCCCGTCCCGGCCAGGCGAGCAGCACCGTCCAGACGGTGGCGGTGACGCCGACGACGGCGAAGACCAGCACCGAACGGTGGTGCGGGTGGCGGGCGCACAGATGCGCGACCAGCGGCGCGGTCAGCAGCATCCCCAACGTCAGGACGGTGAGCAGGGAGGCGGCGGTGGTCGGGCTGAGGCCCTGCCCCTGCACCAGGAACGGGAAGCCCCAGAGCAACGCGAAGACGGTGCCGGAGAACTGCGTGACGAAGTGGGTCCAGAGCCCGAGCCGGGTGCCCGGGTGCGCCCAGGCGGCGGCGAGCCGCCCGCCGACCGGGGCGGGGGTGGACACGGCGGGCCGATGCGGGGTGTCCCGGACGGCGGCGACCACCACCAGCAGCACGGCCGCGCCACCGCCGGCGGCGGTCAGGAAGGCGGTGGTCCAGCCGGTGTGGTGCAGCAGCGTCACCAGCGGTACGGCGGCCAGCACCGCACCGAGTTGGCCGAGTGTGCCGGTCAACTGGATCAGCAGCGGGTTGCGGCGGCCCGGGAACCAGAACGCGACCAGGCGCAGCACGCTGATGAAGCTCATCGCGTCGCCGAGACCGATCAGGACGCGGGCGGCCACCGCGAGGCGTACGTCGGCGACCAGGGCGAAGGCGAGTTGACCGGCGACCATCAGAAGACCGCCGGTGATCAGGAGCCGGCGCGAGCCGTACCGGTCGAGGAGCATCCCGACCGGCACCTGCATCACCGCGTACACGGCGAGTTGCGCGACGGTGAGGGTCGCCAGCGTGGCGGCGCTGATGTCGAAGCGTTGCGCCGCCTCCACGCCGGTCACGCCGAGGGAGGTGCGATGGAAGATCGCCGCGACGTACGCGCTGAGCGCCGCACCCCAGACGAGCAGGGCCCGGCCGGGCGGTGCCGGGAGCGGGGCCGGGGCGCTCACGAGGGGGTGCCGGGGTGCGAGGCGGTGGTCACACGCTCACCGGGGATCCCAGGAACACGCGTGCGGAGGTGTCGATGTGCGCGGCCACGGCGGCGAGCCACGCCTGCGGGTCGTCGCCGTCGAGGGCGGCGAGTTGTGCGGCGTGCTCGGTCAGGGCCGCCTCGGCCCAGCGGGGCGAGAGCCGGAAGCTCGCCTCGCCCATCCGGACCTGCCGGTCCCGTAGCCGTTGGTACAGCTCGGCGAGGATCTCGTTGCCGGCGGCGTCGACCACGGTGGCGTGGAACGCCCGGTCGGCGGCCATCAGGGCGGTCAGGTCACCGGCGGCGTGTGCGGCGCGCATCTCGGCGAGCCGCTCGGCCAACCGGTCACGGATCTCGGCGCGGCGGGGCCAGATGCGCTCGGCGGCGTGCACCTCGACGAGTCGGCGGGCCTCCACCACGTCGGCGATCTCGCGGGCGGACACCGGCAGGATGAGTGCGCCCCGCTTGGGATAGAGGCGGACCAGTCCCTCGGTCTCCAGGCGCAGCAGCGCCTCCCGGACCGGGGTCCGCGAGACGCCGGTCGCCTCGGCGATCTCGCCCTCGCTGACCAGGGCGCCGCCCGCGTACAGCTGCTCCAGGATGGCGCGTTTGAGGTGGTGGTAGGCCCGTTCGGCGGCGGAGGGCACGGCGACTCGACCGGCCACCGAGGGATGCGTCATGTATCTATCATCCGTCCGACAACGGACGTCGATGCGACCGGGGTGACCGGCGCGGACGCCCGCACTAGTGCGGGCGGCGCACCCGGCCCCGGTTGCCGACGGCGGTCAGCAGACGGCCGTGCCCGACCGGTGCGACCCGGGCCATCAGGTCCGGCAGCCGGGCCGACCAGCCGATCAGGACCCGTCCCCGGCGGCGGGCCACCCCGCGCAGCACCGCCTCGGCGGCGGTCCTCGGGTCGATGGTGAGCAGCCGCTCGAACCGCTGCCGGCCCACCTCGTACTCGGCCTCGTCCACGCCGCTGCCCACGCGGGCGTCGCGGGCGATGCGGGTCCGGATGCCGCCGGGATGCACGCAGGTCACGCCGACGCCGTCGGCGGCGAGCTCGTGTCGCAGCGCCTCGGTGAAGCCACGGACGGCGAACTTGCTGGCCGCGTAGGCGACCTGCCCGGGCGGGGCGATCAGACCGAAGAGGCTGGAGACGGTGACCAGGTGCGCCCCGGGCGCGGCCTTCAGCGCCGGCAGCAGGGCGTGGGTCAGCTGCGCCACAGCCCGGAAGTTGACCTCCATCACCCAGCTGAACTCGTCGAACGTCACCTCGTCGAAACGCCCGCCGAGCGCCACCCCGGCGTTGTTGACCAGCAGCCGGATGACCGGATGCCGGTCCCGGACCTGCCCGGCGACCGCCCCGGTGGCCGCCGCGTCGGCCAGGTCGACCACGCACGTGTCGACCGGCCGGCCGGGGTGTGCGGCGCGGACGGCGTCGGCC
>NZ_SISL01000454.1:0-4734 GCF_004307965.1 Verrucosispora sp. SN26_14.1
GCACCGGGTCGGGCCGGGCGGCGGGCGGTGCGCTCCGCTGCGGCAGCGGATCGAGTGACGGCTGGGCGACCGTCGGCGTGCCGGCGTTGAACCCCCCGGCGAAGGCGGGCGGTGCGGTACGGGCCGGCGGCTCCGGGGTCGGGGCCGGGTTCGCGGTCGGCCACGGCGCCGACGAGGGGGTGGTGTCGCGCCACCGCTCGGTCAACGTGGCGAGGTTGGTGCGACCGGTGCCGGTGAGCGGCTCACTGGGGGCCGGCGGCGTCGGGGTCTGCTCGACGGCGAGCGGCTGACGCGGCCGGGTGATCTGGTCGCGGCCCCGCAGGCTCGGCAGGATCACCGTCGAGGCCGGCAGGGTGATCTGCGCCACGGTGCCGCCCTCGACGTTGCGGCGCAGCTCGACCCGGATGCTGTAGCGGGCCGCGAGGCGGCTGACCACCGCGAGACCCATCAGCCGGAAGGCGGCCACGTCGACGGTGGACGGCGCGGCGAGCCGGCGGTTGAGCGAGTCGAGCTGCTCGTCGCTCAGCCCGAGGCCCCGGTCCTCGATCTGGATGAGCACGTAGTCGCGGATGCGGCGGCCGTCGGCGACCACGGTGGTGTTCGGCGGCGAGAAGCGGGTGGCGTTGTCGAGCAGCTCGGCCACCAGCCGCACGACGTCGTTGACCGCGTGCGCGGCCACCGAGACGTCGGTGTCGACGGTGCCGAACTCGATCCGGTTGTAGAGCTCCACCTCGGACTGCGCGGCGCGCAGCACGTCCACCAGCAACGCGTCGTCGCGACGCGGCACGGCCGAGTCCGCGCCGGCCAGCACCAGCAGGTTCTCGTCGTTGCGGCGCATCCGGGTGGCGAGGTGGTCGAGCTCGAAGAGCTGGGCGAGCCGCTTCGGGTCCTCCTCGCCACGTTCGATCGCGTCGAGTTCACCGATCATCCGGTCGACCAGGGTCTGACTGCGCCGGGCCAGGTTGAGGAACATCGCCGAGACGCTGGTCCGCAGGGCCGCCTGTTCGGCCGCGACCCGGACCGCCTCACGGTGTACGACGTTGAAGGCCAGGGCGACCTGTCCCACCTCGTCGCGGTTGTTGAGCTGGATCGGGTCGCGTACCTCGCGGACGATCTCGTCGACGCTGCCGTCGCTGACGTTGCCCATGCCCTGGAGGCGGCGCACCGCCTCGGGCAGGTCGTGGTTGGCCACCGAGAGCGCACCCTCACGCAGCCGGCGCAGCGAGTGGTTCAGCGAACGGGCCAGCACCACGGCCAGCGTCACCGCGATGATCAGGGTGAGCAGCACCAGCGTCGACTCGACGATGGCCTGCCGGATGACGTCCGTCCGTGCCTGTTCGGCCTGGGCGAGCAACTGGTCCTGAAGCTCGATCTCGGCCCAGCGCATCAGCTCGTTGACCGCGCCGATCGCCGCGGTGGCGTCCTGCGCGCTGACCGGCGAACGGTTGCCCACCGAGCGGCTGATGTCGGTGGCGATCCGGTCGGCCAGCACCACCGCGTCACCGGAGACGGTGCTCTCGACCAGGGCCCGCTGGGCCGGGTCGGCGGCCAGCGAGAAGGCCAGCAGCGCCTCCTGCTGGCCGGTCAGGGTGGCCACGAACGCGGAGAACTGTTCGTTGTCCAGCCGGCCACGGGTCAGCGCCGTGAAGGCGATCGACTCCTCCTCGGCGACGGCGGCCTTCGCGCGGGCGAAGGCGGCCACCGCGCGGCGGGTGTCGGCCAACCGCTCCTCACCCGGCAACTGGGCCAGGCCGTCGCCGTAGGCGACCAGGTCGGACAGGACCACGCCGTACCGCAGGGCCGCCTCGGCGACCTCCATCTGCGAACGGTCGAGCACCTCCTGCCGGGTGCCGTCCAGCGTGTCCAGGTGCGTGTCGATGGTCCGTAGGCGGTCGCCGACCGCGCTGGGCACCTCACCGACCTTGGACCGCTCCGCGCGGTACGCCTCGATCCGCTGCTGGGTCTGCCGGACCCGGAGGTTGTACGCGTCGGCCTGCGGCTGCGGCTGGGCCAGGTAGGCCGCTGCCGCCATCCGTTCGGCGTGCAGGTCGTTGGTGAGCGCGGAGATGTTGATGGACAGTGCGGTCAGCGATCGGGCCTGGGTGGCGTCGTACGCGCCCTCGCCGACAGAGACGAGACGGACGGTGGCCAGCGCGATGACCGCGGCGACCGGCACGACCAGAATCAGCGCCAGCTTGGACCGGATCCGGGCGTCACGCAGCCGGAACAGGCGGCGAGGCGCCTTCGGCACGGCGTCACCGCTGGCGGGCAGGGTCGTCGGTCCGGTGCTCACGACATCGCCTCCGTCGTTTTCTCCACGCCTGGCCCGTCGATCCGTGCATGGAGCGACGGCCAGCGCCACGCGCGGCACGGCCGCGATTTCATCAGACGAGATCGTGTTTGGGAAGCCGCAGGCGGGCAGGAATCGGTCGGACGTCGCGCATCCCGTGATCCGGTCAACTAATACCTACATTTCCACAGCGCCCTGATCAGGGCATGTAACTCCAGAGTGGCGAAGCATGTCGCCACAGTGAGCAACGGAAAACATCTGGTTACCCCAACATGTGGGATCGGCGTCCCGAAACGCCTCCAGTGGTCCCGCTTGACCGCAGCGCCCGGCATTGGCAAGGTTTTGCAGGCTTCGCGCACACGGTACGGCAGACCCTTCCCGATTATCCACAGTGGACGGTTGCCGACACCAGTGACCGGGCCCCGCCCGCGCCACACCAGGAGGACTGAGTTGACCCCCTTCCGCTCCGCGACCGCCACGGCGCTCGCATCCACCCTGCTGGCCTCCATGCTCGCCGGCTGCCAGTTCGGCGGAGAGGCGAGGGACACGAGCCCGATCGTCATCGCCGCCGACCTGGAGCTCTCCGGAGCAGCGGCCGGGGTCGGCAAGGCGTACCGGCAGGCACTGGAACTCAAGGTCGAACAGTTGAACGCCTCGGGTGCGCTGAACGGCCGGTCGATCGATCTGCGGGTGAAGGACAATCGTTCCGACGCCAGTGAGTCGCTGCGAAACATCGCGGACTTCAGCAACGATTCGGCGGTCAGCGCCATCATCATGGGCGGCTGCAACGAATGCGCGGTCGGCGCGGTGCGCACCATCAACGAAAAGCAGATCCCGACCATCGCGCTCGCCGCGGCGGGCGCCATCACGAGTCCGGTCGCAGAACGACGGTACGTGTTCAAATTGGCACCGAACGCAGCCGACAGTGCCGACGCGCTCACCGTCGAACTGCGCCGCCGCAGCATCGACACGATCGGCATTCTGCACACCGAGGACACGTACGGCCGGGAGGGTGTCACCGCGCTGCAGCGCGAGTTCGACAACGCCGGCATCCAGGTGGTGGCCCAGGCCTCGGTCCGGGCCACGGACACCGAGGTGGACGGGCAGGCCAGCACGCTGGCCGCCGCCAACCCGGAGGGGATCATCATCTGGACCTCGCCGGAGCAGGCCATGCTCGCCGCCGCAGCGGTGAAGCGGGCCAACTTCTCCGGGGCGCTCTACCTCGACGCCGCCGCGGCCGGTGACCTCTTCCTCGGGTCGGCCTCGCGGGCGGTGGAGCGGGCGACCCTGGTGTTCACCCAGACCATGGTGATCGACGACGTCATCGCGACCACCCCGGCGAAGGCCGCCCGCCGCCAGTGGTTCCAGGACTACACCGCCCGCTTCGGCGGCTACCACGGCTCGTCCTCCTTCGCGGCGGACGCCGTCCAGCTCATCGCCGACGCCGAGCTGCGCTCCGGCGGCCCGGCCGGACAGGTCGACCGTGACGGCCTCCGCGACGTGCTGGAGACGTCCCAGTTGGACGGCCTGTCCGGACCGATCCGGATGACGCCGGACAACCACTCCGGGCTGATGCCGCAGGCGCTCACCACGCTGGTCGCCCGGAACGGCCGGTGGCGTCTGGCCGGCTGAGCCGGGTCAGCGGCTGGAGGTGGTCTCGCGCACCCAGGGCAGGCTGCGACGCTCGACGAGCACCAGCACGGTGTACAGCAGGATGCTGACCAGGGCGACGAGGATGATCGCCGCCCACGCCGTGGCGGTGTCACCGATGCCCGCGTACTGCTGGATGACGAAGCCGAGACCACCCTCACCGGCCTGGAACTCGCCGATCACCGCGCCGATCGCGGCCAGCGGCATGGCGACCTTGAGCCCGACGAAGATCTGCGGCAGCGCGGCCGGGAAGCGGACCTTACGGAACGCCTGCCAGCGGGAGGCGTTCCAGGACCGGACCAGCTCGGCCAGCTCGGCCGAGGTGGTGGTCAGGCCGGTCGCGGTGGAGAGCACGATCGGGAAGAAGCAGAGCAGGAAGACCATCGTCAGGATGGGCTTCTGACCCCAACCGAGCGCCACCACCAGCAGCGGGCCCAGGGTGATCTTCGGGACCGCGTTGACGGCGACCAGCAGCGGGGTGAACATCCGCTCGACCGTCCGCGAGGCGGCCAACGACAGTCCGATCAGCACACCCGCCACCGCCGAGAGCAGGAAGCCGAGCAGGATCTCGCCGGTGGTGGTGACGGTGTGTTCGAGCAGTCGGTCCTGCCCCATGCGGAACGCGGTCAGCACGTCGCCGGGAGGCGGCAGGGCCGCCGGGTGGACCAGCTCCAGCCGGGCGACCAGCCACCACACACTGAAGGCGATCAGCAGGCCGGCGGCTGGCAGCAGCGCGGACGTCGCGCCGTCCCGCAGGTCTCCCGGCCGCCACCGCCGGCCACGCGGTGCGGCCG
>NZ_SISL01000455.1:0-4667 GCF_004307965.1 Verrucosispora sp. SN26_14.1
AGATGTGTATAAAGACAGGACATGCACGGCGGCGTCGGTGAGGGCGGTCACCGGCGCGACCCGGGTGCCCTGCCAGGCCGGTACGCACGCGGCGGCGACGGTGAGGGCGGTGCCGACGGCCAGGCTGCCCAGCACGGTGCCGGCGGTGACGGTCAGCTCACCGCTCAGCGGCATGTCCAGCCGTGACACCAGGGCGGTCAGCGCGGCGGCGAGTCCGGCCCCGGCCAGTACGCCGAGCGCCGAGGCGGCCAGGCCCACCACCGCCGACTCCAGCACGGCGGCCCGGAACACCTGTCCCCGGGTGGCCCCGACCAGGCGCAGCAGCGCGGTCCGACGGGTGCGCTGGGCCAGCACGATGGTGAAGGTGTTGGCGATGACGAAGGCCGCGACCATCACCGCCACCCCGGCGAAGGTGAGCAGCACCAGGTGGAACTGGTCCACGTCGCGGACCGCGTCGGCGACGGCGGCCTCCAGGATCTCCGCGCGGGTCCGCACGGTGGTGCCCGCCCCGGCGACGTCGGCGAGCCGGGCGGCCAGCTCGGTCCCGGTGATCCCGGGCTCGGCCGCGACCATGATCCGTCCGTACCCGGACAG
The DNA here is from genome assembly GCF_004307965.1 of Verrucosispora sp. SN26_14.1. Lineage (NCBI taxonomy): Bacteria > Bacillati > Actinomycetota > Actinomycetes > Micromonosporales > Micromonosporaceae > Micromonospora > Verrucosispora sp. SN26_14.1. The sequence continues at coordinate 595 of NZ_SISL01000455.1, forward strand.
GCCGGTCACGGCGAGCGCGTCGGCACCGACCATCCCGACGAACGGCCCGCCGATGTCGCGCGGGGTGTCGGCCACGTCGACCACACCGACCAGGGTGTACGGCTGGGCCGCCCCGGCGGCACCGCCGACGCGTACCGTGCCGCCGAGGCGGAACGACTGGTCGTCGACGGTCCGCCGGTCGAGCACCACCTCGCCGGCACGGGCGGGCAGTCGTCCGGTCACCACGTCGTAGGAGTGGAGCGCCGGATCGGTCGGCACGGCGGCGAGGACACCGAAGCCGAGCACCGGTCGCCCGTCCGCGCCGACCACTCCGGCGGTGTCGGTCAGTTCGCCCTCGGCGGCGCGGACCCCGTCGACCGCGCGGACCCGGTCGACCAGCGCCGGGTCGATCGGCTCCCGGTCGGCGTAGATCCCGGCGTCGGTGTGCCGGTCGAAGGTGCCGGCCCGGTCGTACGCGCCGGCCCGCATCCCGTCGACGAAGATCAGCGTGCCGGCGATGAAGGCCACGCCGAGCACCACGGCGAGGGTGGACATCACCATCCGGGCCGCCTCGGCACGCAGCGAACGCCATGTCAGCCGCAGCATGGTCACCGCCCCCGCGTCGACGCGGCGGCGGACGGGTCCAGGTGGGCGAGCACGTCGAGGACCAGCTCGGCGGTGGGCTCGGTCAACTCCCGGACCGGACGCCCGTCGGCGAGGAACACCACCCGGTCGGCGTACCCGGCGGCCACCGGGTCGTGGGTCACCATCACCACCGTCTGGCCGAGGCTGTCGACCGCTTCCCGCAGCAGCCGCAGCACCTCGGCCCCGGCCCGGGAGTCCAGGTTGCCGGTCGGTTCGTCGGCGAAGATCACCCAGGGTTTGGTGATCAGTGCCCGGGCCACCGCGACGCGCTGCTGCTGGCCGCCGGAGAGCTCGGCCGGACGGTGCCGGACCCGGTCGGTCAGCCCGACGGCGGCGACCACCTGACGCAGCCAGGCCGGGTCGGCCCGACGACCGGCGATGTCCAGCGGCAGCGTGATGTTCTCCGCCGCGCTGAGCGAGGGCAGCAGGTTGAACTTCTGGAACACGAAGCCGACCCGGTCCCGGCGCAGCAGGGTGAGCCGCCGGTCGTCCAGGCCGCCCAGTTCGGCGTCACCGACGTGCACCGTGCCCGCGGTGGGCCGGTCCAGACCGGCCAGGCAGTGCAGAAGCGTCGACTTGCCGGAACCGGAGGGTCCCATGATGGCGGTGAACCGGCCGGCGGCGACGTCGAGGTCGACCCGGTCGAGCGCGACGACGGCGGCCGGACCGGTGCCGTACCGCTTGGACAGGCCACGGGCGGTGACGGCGACACCGGCGACGGCGTGGACGGGTGGGGCGAGGGACACGTACGACTCCCCGTGCGGAGGACGGACCAGGACTCCTCCGACGCTAGGAAGTCCACCGCCCGGTCGAGATCAACCCGTGCGCTCGACCTCGGTACGCCGCAGGTCGTCCCGGACCGGGCGGACCCGTACGCCTCAGGTCGTACGCCGGTTCTCCGCGCCCGGGGTGACCAGCCCACTCTCGTACGCCACCACCACGGCCTGTACCCGGTCGCGCACGTCGAGCTTGGCCAGGATCCGCCCGACGTGGGTCTTCACGGTCGCCTCGGCGACGTGCACCCGGGTGGCGATCTCGGCGTTGGCCAGGCCCTCCGCGACCAGCAGCAGGATCTCCCGTTCCCGCTCGGTGAGCCGGGCCAGCCGGGGGTCCTCGCTGGGGCCGGCGCCGAGTTGTCCGGCGAACCGGTCGAGCAGACGTCGGGTGATCGACGGGGCCACCACCGAGTCGCCCTGGGCGACCACCCGGATCGCGGCGAGCAACTCCTCGGGCGGCACGTTCTTGAGCAGGAATCCGCTGGCACCCGCCCGCAACGCGGCGAAGGCGTCGGCCTCGGTGTCGAACGTGGTCAGCACCAGCACCCGGGGACCACCGGAGGGCTGGTCGGCGCAGAGCCGTCGGGTGGCCTCCACCCCGTCCATGGTGGGCATCCGGACGTCCATCACCACCACGTCGGCCTCGACGCGGGCGAGCAGCCGCAGGGCGTCGGCACCGTCGATCGCCTCACCGACCACCTCCAGGTCGGGCTGCGAGTCGAGCACCATCCGGAAACCGGCCCGGACCAGGGCCTGGTCGTCCACGATCACCACCCGGACCGTCATGCCGTGACCACCTCCGTCCCGGAGGACGAGGGTAACGGCAGCCGCGCCCGCAGCAGCCATCCCCCGGTCGGGCGGGGGCCGGCGGTGAGGCTGCCGTCGTACACCGAGACCCGCTCGCGCATGCCGACGAGTCCGTGACCGCCGGGCGGCGCGGGGGTGGCCGGGACGCGGCCCCGTCCGTCGTCGAGGACCTCGAGCACGACGGCGTCGGCGCGGTGCGCCAGGCTGACCTCGGCGGTGGCGCCGACCCCGGCGTGCTTGAGCGTGTTGGTCAACGCCTCCTGCACCAGCCGGTAGACGGTCAGGTCCAGAGCCGGCGGCAGTGGCGCGGAGTCGCCGGTGACGGTGTGGCGCACCTGGAGTCCGGCGGCGCGGAACCGCTCCAGCAGGGCGGGCAGTTCGGCGACGGAGGGACGCCGGTGGGTCGGCTCGGCGGGCTCCGGCACCCGGTCGGGCCCGGCCGACGGGTCCGGTGCCGCGTCGGGTCCGGCCGATGATCCCGGTGCCGGTTCGGGTCCGGTCGCCGGGTCCGGTCGGCTCGGTTCCCGCAGGACATCCACCAGCCGCCGCATGTCGGCCAACGCCTGTCGGCCGGTGTCCGCGACGATCCGGACCGCCTCCCGGGCCGCCTGCGGGTCCTTCTCGATGACGTACCGGGCGCCGTCCGCCTGCACGATCATGACCGCCATGCCGTGCGCCACCACGTCGTGCAGTTCACGCGCGATCCGGGTGCGTTCCTCGGCCACCGCCGCCCGCGACTGCGCCTCGCGCTCCCGTTCCAGGGTGGCTGCCCGTTCCTCCAGGCTGAGGACGTACAACCGGCGGGTCCGCACGTTCAGCGCCGCCAGCCAGACCGCGCCGACGACCAGACCGTAGAAGACGGCGGTGAACGCCCAGGCGACCTGGGACGGCGTCCGCGCCGCGGCGAACACCACCCCGACGGCGGCGACGACCCCGGCCAGCACGCCGTCGCGCAGCCGGTCGGCGTACTTGACCAGGCTGTAGAGGGCGATCAGCACCGCCACGTCGTACGGCAGGGGCGCCCAGTCGAGGGCGACCTGGACGTACGCCAGCACCGCCACGACCACCGTGACGCCGACCGGTCGCACCCGCCGCCACAGCAGCGCCACCGCCATGCCCAGCCCGAGCATGGTGCCGGGCCAACCGGCGTCGCTACCGGCGGTGGACGCCAACGCGAGCAGCGCCACGGCACCGGAGACCGCCACGTCGAAGGCGACCCCGCGCAGCGGGCGACCGAGGACCGTCGCTCTCATCGTCACCCAGCGTACGGGTGCCTCCGGGCCCGGCGGTCGGTCAGGGAGCGAGGTCGCGCATCCGGACGATCTCCACGCCCTGCTCGGTGGCGACCGAGGTGGCGAACTCCGACATCCGTTGGTCGAGGCCGACCTTGAGCAGGTCGGTCGCCATCACCACGGCACCCTCGTGGTGTTCGGTCATCATCCGCAGGAAGAGGCGGTCGAAGTCGACGCCCCGGGCGGCGGCGAGCCGACCCATCGCCTCGGGCGACTGCATGCCCTTCATCGTGGCGTGGTCGTGCCCGGACACCTCGCCGGAGAGGTGGCGCTCGGCGAGCCAGGCCCGCAGCACGCCGATCTCCGGTCGCTGGCCGGCCCGGATCCGGTCGGCCAGGGCGCGTACCCGGGGGTCGGCGGCCCGGTCCGGAGCGAGCGCCGCCATCTCCAGCGCCTGCTCGTGGTGCGGGATCATCATCCGCGCGAACCAGGCGTCGAGGGTGTTGAACCGCGGCGGCGAGTCGTCGCGCACCTCGGCGCCGGGGCGTTCGACGGCCGGTTCGCCGGGACGGCCGGGCACGATCACCAGCGGCGCGTCGGGATCCGCCGGCGACGGATCGACCGGGGGCGACGG
>NZ_SISL01000456.1:0-4719 GCF_004307965.1 Verrucosispora sp. SN26_14.1
AGAGACAGGCGTCCAGGCCCGGACCTTCCACGCGGCGGCCCTGCGCCAGGTGCGCTACTTCGCGCCCCGGCTGCTGGCCGGGCGGGCCATGCCCGAGCTGCTGGACAGCAAGGTGCGCCTGGTCACCCTCGCCGCGGCCCGGGCCGGCCTGCGGACCGACCGGACCGCCGCCCGGGACCTCGCCGGTGAGATCGAGTGGGCCAAGTCCTCGCTGGTCGAGCCGGGGGAGTACGTGGTGGCGGCGGCGAAGGCGCTGCGCGAGACGCCGCACGAGCCGGCCAAGGTCGCCGAGGTCTTCGCCGCGTACGAGAGGCTCAAGCGCACCGGAGGTGTGATCGACTTCGAGGACGTGCTCCGCGCCGCGGTCTGGGGGATCGAGGAGCACCCGGACGTCGCCGAACAGGTACGCAACCAGTACCGGCATCTCGTCGTCGACGAGTACCAGGACGTCAACCCGTTGCAGCAGCGCCTGCTGGACGCCTGGCTCGGCGGCCGGGACGACGTGACCGTGGTCGGCGACGCCAGCCAGACGATCTACTCGTTCACCGGGGCGACGTCGTCGTATCTGGTCGACTTCCCGCGCCGCTATCGGGGCGCCACGGTGGTCCGGCTGGTCCGTGACTACCGGTCCACCCCGCAGGTGGTCGGGCTCGCCAACGCGGTCATCTCGCAGGCCCGTGGCACCGAGGCGAGGCTGCGCCTGGAACTGGTGGGCCAGCGTCCGCCCGGCCCGGAGCCGGAGCGGCGGATCTTCACCGACGAGCCGGCCGAGGCCGCCGCGGTCGCCGCGCGCTGCCGTGCCTTGGTCGACGCCGGCACCCCGGCACGGGAGATCGCCGTGCTGTTCCGCACCAACGCGCAGTCCGAGGCGTACGAGAAGGCGCTGGCCGAGGCGGGCGTGCCGTACCAGGTCCAGGGGGCCGAGCGGTTCTTCGAGCGGACCGAGGTGCGGCAGGCGATGGTGGCGCTGCGCGCGGCCACCCGGTCGATTCCCGGCGAGACCCCGCTGCCGGTGGCGGTGGTCGAGGCGCTCGCCGCCGTCGGGTGGGCACCCGACGCGCCCCCGCCCGGTGGGGCCGCCCGCGAGCGGTGGGAGGCGCTGGCCGCGCTGGTCCAGCTCGCCGAGGAGTACGCGGCCACCCCCGACCTGATGCCGCTGGGCGTGGCCGCCACGGTCGAGCGCCCGGTCACCCTCGCCGACTTCGCCGACGAACTGGCCCGACGGGCCGCCCAGCAGCACGTACCCACGGTGGAGGGGGTCACCCTGGCCTCGCTGCACTCCGCGAAGGGCCTGGAGTGGGACGCGGTGTTCCTGGTCGGGCTCGCCGAGGGCACCCTGCCCACCACGTACGCGCGCACCACCGAGCAGGTCGAGGAGGAGCGCCGGCTGCTGTACGTCGGCATCACCCGGGCCCGTCAGTGGCTCTGGCTGTCGTACGCCTCGGCACGCTCCCCGGGCGGGCGGGCCCGGCGGCCGTGCCGTTTCCTGCCCCAACTCGCCCCGGGCGGGACGGAACGGGCGAGCGCGGGCGCCCCGGCGCGCGGCGCACAGCGGCGGGCGGCCACCCGGATCGTCTCCTGCCGGATCTGCGGGACCACCCTGTTCGCCGGGCCGGACCGGAAGCTGGGCCGCTGCGCCACCTGTCCGTCCGACATCGACGACGAGTTGCACGAGCGGCTGTGCGAGTGGCGGTCCCGGGTGGCCGGAGCCCAGCGTGTCCCCGCCTACGTGGTCTTCACCGACGCGACGCTCGTCGCGCTCGCCGAGCGGCGGCCGGGCCGGTCCGAGGAACTGGTGGCGATCGCCGGCATCGGCCCCCGCAAACTCGGCCTGTACGGGGAGGCCGTGCTGGCGCTGGTGGGGGGCGCGGCGGTCGATGAGATCTGCCCTCAGAAAACTTTCTGAATCTGACCGTTAATTCGTTTGCCCTCGCCCCACCGACCGTCATAGCCTCAGGACACACCTCGCTGAGGGGCCCTGTTCGGGCTGCTCACGGGGGATCTGTTCCGAGTCGATCGTTGAGTGAAGGTCTGGAGGTGGCACCGATGGAGAGCTACATCAACCAGCGTCCGACGGCGCTGCCCGTTGCCGTCGCTCCGCTGTCGGCTGCCCTGATCTCCGTCGTTCCGGCGACGGATGTTCGGGCGACTGTCGTCGCCACGCGACCGTGGGCTCCGCAGGTGCACCGGGTCGAGGTTCAGGCCGAGCTGATCCTCGCACCGAAGCCGAACGGGATCCAGGGGACCAGTGGCTTCACGGGCAAGGGCGTCGATGGCGCCAGCAAGCGGATGGACGTCCGCGGTGTTCCACCTCGAGGTAGACCGGTCTGACCAACAGACCACCGGCTCACCTCGAGGCCGCGGAACCCGCATACCGGGATCCGCGGCCTCAGTTTTTTTGCACCGCCGAGTACGTCGGAACAGCGATCCACGAGATCGAAGTGAGAGAGAGGTGACCGGGCGATGAGTCTGGCGTTGGCCCCACTTGACCTGAGCGTCGAGATGGAGGCGAACCTGCCCTGCCGGAAGTTCGACCCCGACCTGTGGTTCTCCGACTCGCCCACCGACCTGGAACTGGCCAAGTCGCTCTGCGGGGACTGCCCGCTGCGCGTCGAGTGCCTGGCCGGTGCGGTCGAGCGGGCCGAGCCCTGGGGCGTCTGGGGCGGCGAGATCTTCGAGCGTGGCGCGGTCGTCCCGCGCAAGCGGCCCCGTGGTCGCCCGCGCAAGGAGGACATCGCCCGTGACGCCGCCCTGCGGGTCGAGGCCGAGGCGCGACTGGCCGCCGACGGGCTCGCCCCGTCGCGCAACGCGGTCCGGCTGGCTGCCTGACATGTTCCCGAACCAGACCGACCCCGGCACTGCGCCGGCCGAGAGAGAGCTGACCACGATGCTGCACCTGCCGAACGGAACCACCGACATGTACCTACTCCACGAAGCGTTGGCGCGGGTACGAATGCTGCGGCCTCAGGCCGGCCGCACCACCACGAGCACTGAGGCAACCCGATCCGCCCGTACCGTCGCCATGACCGGCCGTACCCGGTCGGCCCGCGAGTTGGGCGTCCTGTAGGACCGACACCGCAGACGGCGGGCGGGGACCAAGGGGTCCCCGCCCGCCGTCGTCGTGTGGTGGGTCGGTGCTCAGCCGACCGGGGCGAAACCGGGCAGCCAGCGTTCCAGGATGCCCCGGTAGGGCGCCTTGGCCTCCAACTGGCACAGCACCCCGATCGAACCGAGCGTCACCCGGTGGACGAGCAGGTATGACGGGGGCAGGTTGAGGTGCCGGCTGAACTGGTAGGCGGGGGAGCGCGGGTTGGCCAGCCGGGTCGCCTCGGCGCGCAGCCAGGCCCGGGAGAACCGGAACTCCTCGACGGCGATCGGTTCCAGCATCGGCCGCAGGAACTCCAGCAGCGCGCGGGCGTCGATCGGGTCGTCGGTGCTGAGGAAGCCCTCCGAACGCAGCCCGGCCTCCACCCCGTCGGCGTCGCCCCGCAGGGCCAGGGCGGCGATGCGGCCGATCGGTTCCGGCGTACCCTCCGGCATCCGGGCCACGGCGCCGAAGTCGATCACCCCGAGTCGGCCGTCCGGCAGCAGCCGGAAGTTGCCCGGGTGCGGGTCGGCGTGCAGCAGCCCGGCCCGGGCCGGTGCGGAGAGGTGGAGCGTGGCCATCAGCAGGCCGGCCCGGTCCCGTTGCTCCTCGCTGCCTTCCCGGATGATGTCGGAGAGCGGCGTGCCCTCCACCCACTCGGTGACCAGGACCCGGGGCGAGGCGGAGAAGACCGCCGGGACGGAGATCTCGGGGTCGCCCTCGTACGCGGCGGCGAAGGCGCGTTGCGACTCCGCCTCCAACTCGTAGTCCAACTCCTCGGTGATGCGTTCCCGCAGCTCGGCGAGAAGCGGCTTGACGTCCAACCCGGGCTGGATGGCCCGGAACATGGCGCTCAGCCGGGAGAGCTGCTTGAGGTCGGCGAGCAGGGCGTCACCGGCGCCCGGATACTGGATCTTGACGGCCGCGTCCCGGCCGGTGCCGTCCGGCATCCGCCACACGGCCCGGTGCACCTGCCCGATGCTGGCCGCGGCGGCGGGGGAGTCGTCGAAGGTGACGAAGCGATCACGCCAGGCCGGCCCCAACTGCTCGGCGAGGACCTTGTGCACGCTGGCGGCGGGCAGCGGCGGCGCGGCCTCCTGGAGCTTGGTCAGGGCCTGCCGGTACGGCGCGGCGACCTCCTCGGGCAGGGCCGCCTCGAAGACCGACAGCGCCTGGCCGAACTTCATCGCCCCACCCTTGAGCTGGCCCAGGACGCTGAAGAGCTGCTCGGCGGTGCGTTGCTGGATCTCGGCGGAGATCACGTCGGAGGCGAGCCCGGTGACACGTTTTCCCATGCCGAGGACGGTCCGCCCGGCGAAGCCGAGCGGCAGTGCGGCGAGCTTGGCGGTGCGGGACACGGCCCGGCGCGGGATGTCGGTCACGAGGTCATTGTTACCGACTCGGCGGGCCTGCTGCTGCTCTGCGGCCGGGCTGGCGCTCATCTTCGGTGTACGCACCGCACCGGCAGCGGGGGTGCGGTGGCCAGTGCCGGCGTCGGGCGCCGCCCGCCGGACCGACCTCCACCGCCCCGCCGAGCGTCTCCGGTGTGCCGCCGTCGAGCTGCGTCAGCGCCTCGGTGACCGCGTAGGCGGTGGCGTGTATCTTATACACATCTCCGAGCCCACGAGACTAGC
>NZ_SISL01000457.1:0-4692 GCF_004307965.1 Verrucosispora sp. SN26_14.1
GCGCGGCATGGGAATAACCGATCGGCTTCAATACTGGGACATCCGCGTGCTATCTACGGCTGGTGATTCTGATGGACCACAATGCACGTTACTTTCCGTGCTTAGACAGGAAGTTCTCCGGCCGTCCGACCGCAAATGCAAATTGCAGAACTCGCCGCGCGGATAATCCGGTTAAGTCTTTCTGAATCGGACCGAAACGGCACACATTAATTTTCGGACCGACCGACCCGCACCCCCGCAGATCCGGTCAGCCCCGATTCCGTCCGGCCAGTGGACCGGGGCACCCGCGCACCACCCGCGCCTCGGCAACCGCCGGACGTGACCTGCGCCGACGCACCAGGAACTGCAGGTGCAGCCGCAGCATGCGGCCGATCTGCTCGGACGCCACACCGCGTCCGCTCCGTCGCCCCTCCAGCATGGCCCGCTCCGCCCCGCAGCGCACGACCACCGCGGCCCCCGCCGCGCTCGCACCTGCCGCGACGTCGACCAACGAGGTGAAGCCCACCTCGTCCACCCCGGTGACGTCGGTCAGGTCCAGTTCCACCTGGTCGGGCAGCAGGTCACCATGGTCCAACATGTACTCGGCGACGCGGGTGACGTACCCCGCCGTGCTCCGGTCCACGCTGCCGCTGACGGAAATCGCTACGGCAGTTCTGCTCACCCTCCGGGCCTTGACCATAGGCAACACAATTCCCCCCTCCTGCTGATCTCACACCATAGAACGCACTCGCGCGGCATGGGAATAACCGATCGGCTTCAATACTGGGACATCCGCGTGCTATCTACGGCTGGTGATTCTGATGGACCACAATGCACGTTACTTTCCGTGCTTAGACAGGAAGTTCTCCGGCCGTCCCGCCCCGGTCCCGGCCGCCGGACCGTCGTCTCGACGGTGAGCAGCGTCGACGACGCGGGACCCCGGCCACCCGTACCGCACGCGCGGCAGGCCGACGGGCGGCACCCCCCGACACCCGTCCGGGCGCCCCGGTCACCGGACGTGATCGGTCCCGGACCGTCGGCCGAACATCCGACAAAAGTCGACGGAGCCCATGACCCGCACGGATCGGACGTCCTGACCGGACCGACGGAGTGTGTGGTGTGTCGTCATCGGTCTTGCCGGACGGCAGTAAAACGACAGACACTAGGCGGATGAGCGCACCGACCCTCGCACCCCGGTTCGACGCCCTGGACCCGAACGTCGTCGAGGACCCCTATCCCGAGTACGCCCGGCTGCGCGCCGCCGGCCCGCTGTGCCGGATCGGGCCGGGCAGTTGGGGTGTCACCCGCTTCGCCGACGTGGTGGCCCTGCAACACGACCCCCGGCTGGGCAGCGAGTTCCCCGCCGGCTACCACGAGGTGTCCGTGGGCGACGGCCCCGCCAGTGCCTTCTTCCAGCGCATCATGCTCTATCGCGATCCGCCCGACCACGTCCGGCTGCGTCGGCTGATGAGCCGCGCGTTCAGTCCCGCGGTCGTCCGCCAACTGCGGTCCTACGTCGAGGAACTGGTCGACGAGATGCTCGTCCCGGCCGTGGCGGCGGGCCGGATGGACCTGGTCCCCGAACTGGCCTACCCGCTGCCGGTCCGGGTGGTCTGCCGACTGATGGGCATCCCGCCGGAGTCCACCGACGACGTCCGCCGGCACGCGATGAACCTCGGTCGCGCCTTCACCGCCGTGGTCCCCGAGCACGCCCGCGCCGACGCCGACGTGGCCGTACGCTGGCTGCGCGAGCACATCGGCGACCTGCTCGACCAGCGCCGCTCCCGTCGGGGCGACGACCTGCTCTCCCGGCTGCTCGACGTGGAGGAGTCCGGCGACAGCCTGAGCCACGACGAGATCGTGGACAACACCGTCTTCTCGTTCTTCGCCGGGTTCGAGACCACCGTGCACATGATCACCACCGGTACCGCCGCGCTGCTGGCCCACCCGGACCAGCTCGACCGGCTACGGGCCGACCCGGCCCTGGCGACCACCGCGGTCGACGAGTTCCTGCGCTGGGACGCCCCGATCCAGGGCACGGCCCGCTACGTGCACGAGCCCATCGAGATCGGCGGGCGCACGGTACGCAGAGGGCGGGTCCTGGTGCTCATGATCGGCTCGGCGAACCACGACGAGCGCCGGTTCACCCGGCCGGACCGGCTGGACGTGGGCCGCACCGACAACCCGCACCTCGCCTTCGGCGGCGGCGCCCACCTCTGCCTCGGTGCCTTCCTGGCCCGGATGGAGGGGGCCGTGGTGTTCGACCGGCTGGCCCGCCTCGCCGTGCTCGAACCGGACGGCCCGACCGTACGCGAACGCGACACCCCGTTCCGCGCGTACGCCTCGGTGCCGATCCGGCTCGGCTGACCGGCCCGCCGGAGCGGGCCGGTACGTCCGAGGTCCCCTGCCGGACGGCTCAGTCGGCCGGCAGGGCCTCGATCGCGGTCAGCGTGGGAGTGCCGATGACCTGGGTCAGCCGCAGCCCGGCCCGCTCCAGCAACCGACCGGTCTCCTCCGCGCTGCGGTGCGCGCCGCCGGTGAGCACCATCGCGTGCACGTCGAAGAGCTTCGCCATGTCGAAGGCGTCGCCGGGCGGGAGCACCGCCTCCAGCAGGACCAGCCGCGAGTCGGGCCGCATCGCGGTGCGCACGGTGGCGAGGATGCGGGTCGCGTCGTCGTCGTCGAAGCCCGGCAGCACCGTCTTGAGCAGGTAGCCGTCGCCGCCTGCGGGCACCGTGCCGAAGGCGTCGCCGGGCACCACCTCGCAGCGGTCGGCCACGCCGGCCTCGGCAAGCACCTTCGGCGCGCCCGCCACCACGTGCGGCAGGTCGAACAGCACCCCTCGCACCCCGGGGAAGCGGGTGAGCAGGCCGGCCAGGAAACCACCGGTCCCGCCGCCGACGTCCACCAGCGTGCCGAACCGCCGCCACGGGTACGCCCCGAGCACGGTCCGCAGGTGCAGGTGGTTCACGCTGCGCATCCAGTCGTCGACCCGGGCGCTCTCCTGCGGGTGGTCGGCGAGGTAGCTCCAGTAGTCCTGGCCGTGCACGTGCCCGAAGGCCGGTTCCCCGGTGCGCAGCGTGTGCCCGATCGCGGCCCAGGCCCGTACGTCGGAGTCGAGCAGCGTGAAGCTGTCGCGCAGCGACATCGGATGGTCGCCGCGCAACGGCTCGGCCAGCGGCGTGAGCGCGAAGGTGGCGTCGGCGACCTCGCTGAACACGCCCCGGGCGGCCAGCGCCCGCAGCAGGCGCAGCAGCGCCCCGGCATGCGCGCCGGCCGAGGCGGCCAGCTCCGACACCGGTCGTGGACCGTCCACCAGCAGGTCGGCGATGCGCAGGTCGCAGGCGGCCCGCAGGGCGAACGGGGTGATCTGGTCACCCAACTCGCCGAGCCGGACCACGGCGGTCAGGTCGAGACTGCGTCGGGCGGCCGTCATGCGAGTTTCCCCCTTCGGATGCGCAGTCGCTCACCGGCGAACTGCAGCAGGCCCAGTTTGTCCAGTCCGGTGCGGACCGGCTCGGTCATCAGGCCGATCTGCCCGAGCGCCACCGCGACCCGGGAGAAGACCGCCTGTCGATACTTGATCATCAGGTCGTGGTTGGTGGCGAAGGCGACGCCCTCGGCGCGGTCGACCTCCAGCCGCTCCCAGATGTCGTCGAGCAGGAACCGCCGACGGATCAGGGCCGCGGCGTCCAGGACCAGTTCCTCCCGCTCGGCCCGCTCGGCCGAGGTGAGCTGGTCGTAGAGCCCGGAGAGGGAGAGCACGCCGAAGGTGACGTGCCGGGCCTCGTCCCGGGCCACGAGATGGGTCAGCTCCTTGATCAGCGGGTCGTGGAAACTGCTGTTGGAGAGCCGGAACGAGGCCATCGCGATCGCCTCCACCATGATCTGCATCCCGAGCGCCGTGACGTCCCATCGCGAGTCGGACAGGATGTCGGTGAGCAGCTCGCGCAGCGGCGCGGAGACCGGGTACGGCTCGGGGATCTTCTCCCGCAGGTACCGGGAGAAGACCTCCACGTGCCGGGCCTCGTCCACCGCCTGGGTGGCGGCGTAGAACTTGCTGTCCAGATCCGGCACGGTCTCCACCAGCCGGGCCGCGACGATCATCGCGGCCTGCTCGCCGTGCAGGAACTGACTGACCATCCAGGACTGGAACTCCCACCGGAACGCGTCCCAGGCCCGGGGACCCCGCGGTGCCAGTGGCGACGCGGCGAACGCGGCCATCGCGAAGGCGGAGTCGTCCGGCAGCGGTTCGCCGAACGGCACCGGCACCGACCAGTCCACGTCGGTGACCTTCCACTGGGCCGCCTTGGCCCGTTCGTAGAGCGCCACGAGCCGGGGATCGGAGGCTTCGTAGTCCCAGGTGAGTGTGGTGTCGACGCGGGCCGGCACAACAAAGCTCATACGACACAAGGTACCCAGAGACCTCACCGATGCCAATGCGGTGACGCTATGGTCCGTGCGTGGAGACACAACAGACACCAGCTTCCGTGGCCCAACGACTCCTCTGGATGATCAAGCACTACCGCACCGACTTCGGTGCGCTGAGCTGCCCGCTGCTGTGTCGGCTCACCGGTCGGGTCGACGCCGACGCGCTGGACGCCGCGTTGTCCGCCCTCACCGCCCGGCACGAGTCGCTGCGCACCACCTTCACCGGTCGGGGCGCGCGGTTGGCCCAGGTCGTGCACCCGCCGGCACCGGCCGCCGCCCGCC
>NZ_SISL01000458.1:0-4643 GCF_004307965.1 Verrucosispora sp. SN26_14.1
TGTCAGAGACAGTCCGGTGGCGGCGCGGAGCCGGTCGGTGGCGCGCTCGGCGGCGGCGCGGTATCGGCCTGTGGCGCGCTCGGCGGCGGTGCGGTCCGGGTCGGTGGTCGTGGTGGTGGTCGCCGCCGCGCCCCGGTAGGTGGTGCCGTCGTCGGTGCGTTCCTCGACGCTCGGGCGGTCGGCGGGACGGGCCTCGGTGGCCACCGTGCCGGTGCGGTCGGCCTCGTCACCGGCGGCCGGGGGCGGCGCGGGCTCCTCCCGGCGGGACAGCGAAGGAAATCTCATGGGTTCACCTCCAGGTCATGCGTGGCCGGCGCCGACCCCGTCCTTCGCCCGCCACGCGTCAACGCCATCGAGATACCCAGCCCGCACTTTCCCGACACCCGTGCGGCATCGAGCCAATTAGATCTTGGGAAGCTCGGTTCCCGGGGAGGAAGGACCCGGCAGCGACGGTGCAGGATCCGGCTCAGCAACGAGGCAGGACCGGCTCGGCAGCGAAGGCGGATCCGGCCCGGCAGCGAGGCCCAGCAGCGAGGGCGGGCAGCGAGGGTCAGCGGCGGGGGCGGGTGAGGGGTGCCAGGAGGGTGGTGAGCAGGGCCGCCCGCCGGGGGCGGGAGACCAGGACGGGACGGTTGCGGACGCACCGGACGAGGACGTCCACCGCGCGGTCCACCGTCATCATCAGCGGCCGGACCGGGCCCTTGGCCATCTTGGTGTCGACGAACCCGAACCGCACGGTGGTCACGCTCACGCCCTGTCCGCGCAGCGCCGCCGAGAGCCCCAGCAGGTACGACGACAGTCCCGCCTTCGACCCGGCGTACCCGGGTGCGTCGCCGGAGACCATCCGGTCCGCCATGCTGGACAGCCCGATGAGGTGCCCGTCACCGGCGGCCACCATCCTCGGCACGACGGTGGCGACCGTGCGGGCCGCCCCGATCAGGTTGACCTCCAGGGTGCGGGTCTGCGCCTCCAGGTCGGCCAGGTCGACGGGCTCGCCGATGCCGGCGGCGTAGACGCAGAGGTCCACCCCGTCCAGCTCGTCGATCGCCTTCGTCAGCACCTCCGGGTAGTCGGGCGCGGTCACGTCGACGGTGTGGTGGGCGTACGTGGGGACTCCGATGCCGTTGTCGCGGCGGGACACTCCGGCGACCCGCCAGCCGTCGGCGAGCAGCCGTCGGGTGAACGCCAACCCGATCCCGTCACTGTTGCCGATCACCACTGCGCAGCGCATTCGTTCCGCCATGCCCCACCGTCCTCATCGCACCGATGGTGCCCGCCCTCCCGGCGGCCCGAGGCGCAATTGAACCAGAGTTTTCTGAGTACTCCCTACCAATGAGTAGAGAGTCCGGCCGGCTATCGGCGTACGCCTCGGGCCGGACTCCGTGTGGTGCGGGCGGAGGTCTGGCGGGGTGCGGCGCGGACCAGGGTGAGGCCGGCGCGCTGGACGAATATCGACCGGCGGGTGACCGCGTGACCCTGGATGTCGAGCTGGTATCCGTCCAGCCAGACCCACCCGTCGTAGGTGGTCCAGTCCAGTTCGCGGATCACCCGGAACATGATCGACCGATGGAACTGCACGCTGGCCCGACGGGTCACGCGCACCAGGTCACCGGCCCGAAGCTGACCGTCGTGCCCCCGCTCGGCCGGGACGCGGTCGGTGGGGAGGTGGCGGGTCACAGCCAGCCCAGGAAGCGGTGGTGCAGGGTACCGGCGGTGGCCCAGGACATGTCCTGGCTGGCGGCCACCAGGCAGGAGCCCAGATAGAGCCGGAGCGAGACGGGCGCCTGGTCGTACTCGGCGCGGAGTTCGATGCGGCGGCGGGCGCAGGGCCAGGGCCGGTCGCATCCGGCGCACATCCAGGTGGGCAGCACCGGGCCGTGGCGGGTCACCGTGCACCACCCGGGGAGTACGCGGCCGTGCCGGTCGTGGTCGTGGAGGCTACGCGCATCGTGGTCCTCTCGGCGCGGCGATGATCGTCGGCAAGAAGTGCTCCGTTGCCTTTTCACGTCAATTCATGACGGCATTTCATTCAGCCCCGGACGGCCTCCACAATCCGTCTCCCGCCCGTCTTGCGCAACGTTCCGCACCGCCCTACTGTCTTTCGGTAATTGCACGCGACGAATGGAAATAAATCGCGTGCGTCCGGAAACGCGATCGCGTGCGTCCGGGAACATCACGTGTTGCAGGAAGGAAAGCGGTGATGTTGCATGCTGGATGAAACAAGCGGGTCCACCGTGCCCCGACGGCAGCTCGGGCGACTCTTCACCGAGCTGCGGGAACACGCCACGATCACCCTCGACGAGGCGGCGCGGGCGCTGGACTGTTCACGACAGAAGATCTGGCGGATCGAGAAGGGCCTGGTGCCGGTCCGGCTGGTGGACGCCCGTGCGATGTGTGATCTCTATCGGGTGCCGGAGGAGATGGCGGCGATCGTCGCCGGGCTCGCGAAGGAGACCCGGGCCAAGGGGTGGTGGCACTCCTATGGCGACGTGGTCCCGTCCTGGTTCTCGCTCTACGTCGGCCTGGAATCGTCCGCGACCCTGTTGCGGCAATACGATTCCGAGTTGATTCCCGGGCTGCTGCAAACCCGCGCCTACGCCAGCGAACTCTTCCGCCGCAAGAACCCGACGATGACCCCCGAGGAGCGGGAGAAACTGGTGGCGGTGCGCCTGCAACGGCAGAGCATCCTGGTCCGGCGGCTGCCCGTCGCGCCCACCCTCCAGGTGGTGCTCAGCGAGGCCGTGCTGCGCCGCAGCATCCCCGACCGGCAGGCGATGATCGAGCAACTCCGCCACCTGCTCGACGTGGCCGCGCTGCCGAACGTCTCGCTGCGGGTCCTGCCACTGGCCGCCGGCCCGCCGCTGGCCAGCGAGACCGGCACCTTCGTCGTGCTGGGCTTCCCGCAGGGGCTCGGCCGGGCCTCGACCGAGCCCACCACCGTCTACCTGGAGAACATCACCGGCGCGCTCTATCTCGACCGGCCGACGGAGGTGGCCGCCTTCGCACACGTCTGGAACGACCTGGAGTCACTCGCCTCCGGTGAGGCAGAATCAGAGAAAATGATCAACATGATCATCGAGGAGCATCATGACTGATCTGGCCGGGGCCGTCTGGCGCAAGAGCACCCGCAGCGGCGGGAGCGGAGGAAACTGCGTCGAGGTGGCCGACAACCTGCCCGGCGTGGTGGCCGTCCGGGACAGCAAGGACCCGTGCGGCCCGGTGCTCACCGTCACGCCGTACGCCTGGACGGCCTTCGTGCGGCAGGTGCGGCACCGCTCACACTGACCACGACGGCGGGCTGACTACGCTTGGTGTCGTGCCAGAGGGACATACGATCCATCGCCTGGCGGCTCGGCACGCCGAGCTGTTCGCCGGGGACAAGGTGCTCGCCGCCAGCCCCCAGGGCCGGTTCGCCGAGGGTGCCGCGCTGCTCTCCGGGAGTGTGCTGGAGGCCACCGAGGCGTACGGCAAGCACCTGCTGCACCACTACGCCGGTGAGCGGACCCTGCACGTACACCTCGGTCTCTACGGCAAGGTGACCGACGGTGACGGTGAGCCGCCGGAGCCGGTGGGGCAGATCCGGCTGCGGCTGGCCAGCGACCGGCACTGGCTCGACCTGCGCGGGCCGACCGCGTGTGAGCTGCTCACCCCGCCCGAGGTGGCGGCGTTGCGGGCCCGCCTCGGCCCCGATCCGCTGCGTGCCGATGCCGACCCGGACCGCGCGTACGACCGGATCCGGCGCAGTTCCACGCCGCTGGCCTCGTTGCTGCTCGATCAGTCGGTGGTGGCCGGCACCGGTCTGATCTTCGTGATGGAGGCGCTGTTCCGCGCCGGGCTGCCGCCGAGGATGCCCGGCCGGGAGCTGAGCCGTCCCGCCTGGGACGCCATCTGGGCCGACCTGGTCGAGCTGATGACGCTCGCCGTCGCCGCCGGTCGCATCGACACCGTTCGCGCCGCGCACCTGCCCGAGGCGATGGGCCGCCCGGCCCGCGTCGACCGGCACGGCGGCGAGGTGTACGTCTATCGCCGTGCCGCCCAGCCCTGCCACGTCTGCGGCACCGCCGTCAGCCGGGGCACCCTCGGCGCCCGCAACCTGTACTGGTGCTCGACGTGCCAGATGTAAGGAAGGGCCCCCTGCTAACGCCTCGCGCATAGCAGGGGGCCCTTCCTAACGCCCGGCGACGGTGCTCGCGCCCGCCGATCCGGGGTGGTGCTACTACTGCTTGCGCCAGTTCTGGTCGGCGTAGCCCTTGTCGGTGTAGATGATGAGCGGCTTGTTCGGGTCGGCCATGATCGTGTCGAGGACCTTGCCGTTCAGCTTGCTGACGATGCGGCCCTTCGAGTTCATCTGCCAGTGCTGAGCAGGGTTGCCGCTACAGGTGGTCGCCTGCACCACCGTGTTGTCCTCGGAACCACCCCAGGCGATGTCCATGCAGAGACCACGGGAACGGATGGTCCCGTCGCTGCGGAAGGTCCACCACTGCGCCGGATCCTCGGTGCAGGTGCGCAGCCTGAGCTGCATCCCGTCGCCAGCGCCGGAACTGACGCACCGCTTCGTCTGTACGTGGAGGATCTGCACCGCGTCGGCCGGGCGCGTCGGCTTCGGGTCGGGGGCCGGCGGCGTCGATGCGCCCGCGTTCGCC
>NZ_SISL01000459.1:0-4621 GCF_004307965.1 Verrucosispora sp. SN26_14.1
ACCGACAACGGCAACACCGTCACCATCGCCGACTCCGCCAACCCCGACCACGCCCGCTACGACCTCCACATCAACGACCTCGCCAACTGGATCGCCACCCGCGGCTACGCCACCACCCACTGACACCCCAACGGCCGGCCCCCACACGGGGGCCGGCCACTGGTGCAAGCACGGGCCCCCCGCTAACGCCTCGCGCATAGCAGGGGGCCCTTCCTAACGTCCGGCTCACCGCGTGGGTGCGATGGCCGCGAGGGTCAGCCGCCGGAGTCGTCCAGCTCGGCGCCGACCGGGACGGTGTCGTCGTCGCGGCTGGCCAGCCAGCCGTCCGGCAGAAAGACCTTGCCCGGGGAGTTGGTCCGCCCACGTGGCTGGCCGAGCGTCTCCACCGGGAACGGCACCGTGGGGTCGAGCTTGCCGAGCAGGTCGTCGAGCTGGGCCAGGCTATCGATCATCGCGAGTGCGCGGCGCACCTCACCGCCGATCGGGAAACCCTTGAGGTACCACGCGACGTGCTTGCGGAAGTCGGTGCAGCCGTCGCGCTCGCCCCGGGCCGGGTTGCGGGCCCCGGCAGTGAACTGCGCGACCAGCAGCTCGGCGTGCCGGCGCATGGTCGTGGCCACCTCGCCGAGGTTCGGCAGTCGCCGCTCGGCACGGCCGTCGAACGCGGCCTCCAGGTCGGCGAAGAGCCACGGCCGACCGAGACAGCCGCGCCCGATCACCACCCCGTCCACGCCGGTGTGCGCGACCATCCGCAGCGCGTCGTCGGCCTCCCAGATGTCGCCGTTGCCGAGCACCGGTACGTCCAGCGCCTGCTTGAGGGTGGCGATGGCGTCCCAGTCCGCGGTGCCCGAGTACCGCTGCGCAGCCGTACGCCCGTGCAGGGCGACCGCGACGACCCCGGCGTCCTGCGCGGCGAGCCCCGCCTCGACGTACGTCAGGTGGGTGTCGTCGATGCCCTTGCGCATCTTGACGGTGACCGGCACCCCGGCGGGTGACGCGGCGTCCACCGCGGCCCGCACCAGGCGGGCGAAGAGTCGGCGGCGCCACGGCAGGGCCGCGCCCCCGCCCCGGCGGGTCACCTTCGGCACCGGGCAGCCGAAGTTGAGGTCGATGTGGTCGGCGAGGTTCTTCTCGACCACGATCCGCACGGCGGCGGCGGTGGTCTCCGGGTCGGTGCCGTAGAGCTGGAGGCTGCGCGGGCTCTCGTCCGCCCCGAAGGCGATCATGCGCAGCGTCTTCGGGTTGCGCTCGACCACCGCGACCGTGGTGATCATCTCGCAGACGTAGATGCCGCCGCCCTGCTCGCGGCAGAGCTGCCGGAAGCCGACGTTGGTGATGCCGGCCATGGGCGCCAGCACGACCGGCGGCCATACCTGGTGCGGCCCGATGGTCAGGGGGCGCAGGACGGGAGCGGTGGTCGGCACGCGCCCAAGTGTAAGGAAGGGCCCCCTGCTAACGCCTCGTGCATAGCAGGGGACCCCTGCTAACGCGACGCATACCACATCGGCACCCGCCCGAGAGGGTTGTCCACAGGCCCGGAGGTCGTCCACAGGTACGGCCGGGAACCACCCACGGGCCACGATCGCGGTCGATGCTGTGCGGCATGCGCAGCCATCCGCCCCACTTCGCCGACCTCGCCGAACACCAGCAGCAGATCGTCAGCCGCGCTCAACTCCTCGCCGCCGGCTTCGACGACATGTATCTCTACCGGCAGGCCCGACGCGGCCTCTGGCAGCGGGTGCTGCCCGCGACGTACGCCCTGGTCACCGGCGCCCTGACCGACGAGCAGCGGCGGATCTCGGCGGCGCTGTACGCCGGGTCCGACGCGCAGCTGACCGGCCTCGCCGCGCTGACCTGGTACGGCTTCCGGCAGAGCCCGCGCACCGACGCCGTGCAGCTCGTCGTGCCGCATCACGCCCGCCGCACGTCCACCGGCTTCGCGGTGATCTCGCGGGCTCTGACACTGGACGACCGGGCCCGCGCCACGCCGCTCTACCCGGTGTGTTCGCCGGCCCGCGCGGTCGTCGACGCGGCACGCGGCCTGCGGCAGCTCCGTCCGGTGCGGGCCGTCGTCGCCGAGGCCGTGCAGCGGGGGTACGCGGACCTCGCCGCCCTGGACGAGGAGATCCGTCGGGCCCGGCGCAGCCGTACGGCGCTGGTCAGGAAGGCGTTCGCCGAGGTGACGCAGGGCGTGCGGTCGGCGCCGGAGGCCGAGCTGCGGGACTGCCTCGCGGCGAGCACGGTGCTGCCGGAGATCCTGTGGAATCCCCGGCTGCGGGACGCGGGGGGCCGGGCGGTGCCGACGCCCGACGGCTACCTGCCGGAGGCGGCGGTGGCTCTGGAGGTCGACTCGCAGGAGTACCACTTCCGCCCCGGCGACTGGGCGCGCACCCTCGACCGGCACAACGAGCTGAGCCGATTCGGCGTGCTGGTGCTGCACTTCACGCCGGCACAGATCCGCCGCGAGCCGGACCGGGTACGGCGGTCGGTGGAGGAGGCGTACGAGTCACGGCGCGGGCTCGGTGTCAACATCCGGTTGCGGGTCGACGTGTCGACGCCACCGACTCCGCCGACCGGCGATCCGCGCGGTTGACGGTGTTAGGAAGGGTCCCCTGCTATACGCCAGGCGTTAACAGGGGACCCTTCCTTTCACTTCAGCAGCCGGGGAGGTGGTCGATCAGGTAGCGCTCGACCTGGTCCAGCGGGATCCGCTCCTGGGCCATGGTGTCCCGGTTCCGGACGGTCACCGCGTTGTCGTCGAGCGTGTCGAAGTCGACCGTGACGCAGAACGGGGTGCCGATCTCGTCCTGCCGACGGTAGCGACGCCCGATCGCCTGCGAGTCGTCGAACTCGACCACCCAGCGCTTGCGCAGGTCGGCGGCGAGCTGCTTGGCCTTCGGCGAGAGCGCCTCGTTGCGGGAGAGCGGGAGCACCGCCACCTTCACCGGGGCCAGCCGGGGGTCGAAGCGCATCACGGTGCGCTTGTCCACGCCGCCCTTGGTGTTCGGCGCCTCGTCCTCGTCGTACGCCTCCAGCAGGAAGGCCAGCACCGCGCGGGTGAGGCCGGCGGCCGGCTCGATCACGTACGGGACCCAGCGCTCCTGCTTGGTCTGGTCGAAGTACGACAGGTCGACGCCGGAGTGCTTGCTGTGCGTGGACAGGTCGAAGTCGGTGCGGTTGGCGATGCCCTCCAGCTCGGCGAACTCGGTGCCGCCGAACCGGAACTTGTACTCGATGTCGACGGTGCGCTTCGAGTAGTGCGAGAGCTTCTCCTGCGGGTGCTCGAAGAAGCGCAGGTTCTCCTCGGCCAGACCGAGGTCGATGTACCAGTTCCAGCGCTCCTGCA
The DNA here is from genome assembly GCF_004307965.1 of Verrucosispora sp. SN26_14.1. Taxonomy (NCBI): domain Bacteria; kingdom Bacillati; phylum Actinomycetota; class Actinomycetes; order Micromonosporales; family Micromonosporaceae; genus Micromonospora; species Verrucosispora sp. SN26_14.1. Next base: position 3,347 of record NZ_SISL01000459.1, read on the forward strand.
ACCAGTACTCGTGCCACTGCTCGTCGGTGCCGGGCTCGACGAAGAACTCCATCTCCATCTGCTCGAACTCGCGGGTGCGGAAGATGAAGTTGCCCGGGGTGATCTCGTTGCGGAACGACTTGCCGGTCTGCGCGATGCCGAACGGCGGCTTCTTGCGGGCGACGGTCTCGACGTTCTTGTAGTTGACGAAGATGCCCTGGGCGGTCTCCGGCCGTAGGTAGTGCAGACCCTCGTCGCTCTCCACCGGGCCGAGGTAGGTCTTCATCAGGCCGTTGAACATCCGCGGCTCGGTGAAGGTGCCCTTGTTGCCGCAGTTGGGGCAGTTCAGCTCGGTCAGGGCGGCGAGCGGCTTGCCGTGCTTGGCCTCGTACGCCTCTTCCAGGTGGTCGGCGCGGAACCGCTTGTGGCAGGACTGGCACTCGGTCAGCGGGTCGACGAAGGCGTCCAGGTGTCCGGAGGCGGCCCAGACGTCACGCGAGAGGATCACCGCGGAGTCCAGACCCACCACGTCGTCCCGCTGCTGGACCATGGTCTTCCACCACTGCCGGCGGACGTTCTCCTTGAGCTCCACGCCGAGCGGACCGTAGTCCCACGCCGACCGGGTGCCTCCGTAGATCTCGCTGGAGGGGAAGACGAATCCTCGACGCTTGGCGAGGCTGACGACGGCGTCGATACGGTCGGCTGGCATTTTTCCTCCTACGCCGACTGGCGGTCGGCGGGGACAGTGTGGGATGAATCGAACGGTCCGGGACCACGGTACGACCCCGCCGGTCCTCGGACCCAGCACATTACCTGCGGCCGGTCAGTTGACTCCGCAGACCTCCATGCCACCGGTCTGCTGGTCCTGCTGGAGTACGACCTGTTGGCGCTCCTGGCCGCCACCGCTGAAGGTCACGTCCACCGGCACGGTCAGCGTGGTGGTGTCCACCTGCCCGACCCGGTAGGAGGAGATCTGCGGTTCGGCCGCCGCCCGGCGCTCGAACTCCTGCCGCGACTCGCGGCGCCGGGCGTCCTCGCAGAGCTGGTCGTAGGCCCGGCCGAACTCGCCGTCGGACAGCGCCCGGTAGTAGTCGCCGGAGACGGTGCGTCCCTGCTCGTCGATCGCCTGCACCCCGCTGACCAGCAGGCCGACCACCGCCGTGCCGCCGCCACCGCAGCACAGCACCAGGGCCAGCGCACCGGCGCCGAGGCCGAGCCAGAGCCGGGTACGGCCGCCCTCGGTCGGTGGGGCCGCGAACGGCGGGGCCACGCCGGGCCCGGCGGGCGGTGCCGGTG
>NZ_SISL01000046.1:0-23692 GCF_004307965.1 Verrucosispora sp. SN26_14.1
GCGACCGGCAACCCGGCGACGGGCGACGGGCGACGGGCGACTTGGCGACCCGGCGGCCGACGACGGACGTGCGCCGGCGTTCAGCCGTGGCGGGGGGCGCTGCGGCCGCGCTGGATCCCCGGTGTCCGCCGGTCCCGGGCGCGCCAGCAGCCGGTGTGCCAGTGCCGCCGGTCGGTCAGGTCGCCCCGGTCGTCGGCCGGCCAGGCGACCAGATGCGCCACGCCGGGCCGGATCTCCTGGTCGCAGCCGGGACAGCGGTACGTCTTGGTCGACCCACCGCCGCTGATCGCGCGTACCTGCCAGTCGCCGTCCCGCCACTGCTGCACCGAGGCGACTCCGTGCCGGGCACGTTCGGCGTCCAGACGCGTGTCGTCGTCACGGCGGGGACGGTTGCGACGAGGGCTCACATCACCCAGCGTAAGGCCGGGTGGCACCGTGCTTCGCGTCGGCTGGCCGGCGCTGCGGTTAGCAGGGGACCCTTCCTATACCGCAGGCGTTAATAAGGTGCCCTTCCTTTCACGAAGGCAGCGAGCGGAAGCCGCGCCCGGTGCGGTCGCCGAGGTGACCGGCGGTCACCAACTGCTCCAGCAGTGGGGCCGGGGCGAAGCCTGGATCGCGCAGTTCCCCGTACAACCGCCGCTGGACGGCCAGCGCCACGTCCAGACCGACCGCGTCGAGCAGGGCGAACGGGCCGACGGGGTAACCGCAGCCGAGCCTCATGGCGTGGTCGACGTCGTCGGTGCCGGCGTAGCCGGCCTCCAGCATCCGCACCGCGTCGTTGAGGTACGGGAACAGCAGCGCGTTGACGATGAAACCGGCCCGATCGGCGCAGACCACTGCGGTCCGCCCCAGCGTGGCACAGACCGCCCGCGCGGTGTCCACCACCTGGTCCGAGGTCCGGATGGTCCGCACGATCTCGACCAGCGGCGTCGACGTGCCCGGGTGCACGAGGTGCAGGCCCACCACGTCGTCCGGCCGCCCGGTCGCCATCGCCAGGTCGATCACCGGCAGCGCGGAGGTGGTGGTGGCCAGCACGGCGCCCGGCTTGCAGACTGCGGCCACCTCGGCGAGGAGGGCCTTCTTGACGTCGAGATCGTCGGCCACCGCCTCGACCACCAGATCGGCGTCGGCCAGCGCCGTCGACGCCGTCGACCAGGTGATCCGGCCGAGGGCGGCGACACGGTCGGCCTCGCTCACCCGGTCGGGGGCGACGTTCTCGTCCAGTGCGGTCCGCACCGCCGCACCGGCCGTCGTGGGGTCCCCGGATCCGGGGCCGACCGCGACGACCTGGTATCCGGCGGCGGCGAAGACCGCGACGAGCCGGTGCGCCGACGCGCCTGCTCCGACCACGCCGACGGTGCGTACCGGGTCGGTGGGTGCCTCGCCGGCCGGTGCCGGCGTCCGTGCGTCGGGCACGACGGTGCCGGAGCCGGGCCGCTCGTAGGTGTAGAAGCCCCGGCCGGACTTCCGCCCGAGCAGCCCGGCGGTCACCATCTGGCGCAGCAGTGGTGCCGGGGCGTGTCGGCGGTCCCGGCCGCCACGGCGGTACATGGTGTCCAGGACCTCGTAGGACGTGTCCAGCCCGATCAGGTCCATCAGGGCCAGCGGGCCCATCGGCAGTCCGCAGCCGAGCTTCATCGCGACGTCGATGTCCTCGCGGGTCGCGTACCCCGCCTCGACCATCGCGACGGCGTGGTTGAGGTAGCCGAACAGCAGCGCGTTGGCGACGAAGCCGGCCCGGTCGCCGATGGTGACGTCGACCTTGCCGAGTCGCCCGCAGAGCGCCTCCACGTCGCTCACCACGTCGTCGGCGGTGACGACCGTGCGCACGACCTCGACCAGCTTCATCACCGGTGCCGGGTTGAAGAAGTGGATGCCGATCACCTGTTCGGGCCGGCCGGTGGCGACCGCGATCTCGGTGACGCTCAACGACGAGGTGTTGGTGGCGAGGACGGCCTCGGGCCTGCAGATCCGGTCCAGGTCGGCGAAGAGCCGCCGCTTCAGGTCGAGGCGCTCGGGTACCGCCTCGATCACCAGGTCGACCGCGTGCAGCGCGTCCAGCCCGACGGCGAAGGTGACCCGGCCGTGCAGGGCGTCCCGGTCGGCGGCGGCGAGCCGGCCCTTGGCCACGGCCCGGTCGGTCGAGCGGGTCAGCGTGGCCCGGCCACGGTCCAGGGCGTCGTCGGTGATCTCGACGGCCACCACGTCGACGCCGCTGCGGGCGAAGACCTCGACGATGCCGGCACCCATGGTGCCCAGACCCACCACACCCACGCTGGTGAACTCGCGCGCCACGCCCGGCCTCCCCTTGTCCGCGGAACCGGCGACCGGACTTTAACGGTCGCTCAGGTCATGCGCGCGAGTCTGCCACGTGGCGCGGGCCTGTCCAGACGCGGTGGGGTTTGTCACCGCGCCGGGCACAGGTCGGCGGTCGGGCTCAGGCCAGCGGCCGGGTGCAACAGGTCAGGAGCCGCCGGTGATGGCGCGTGTGGAGGGCGCGACCGGCAGCGGCAGCGTCGGTCGCCGCTCCTGGCGCGGCACCCCGAAGCTGAAGCCCACCGGGTCGGTGAGCGCCACCCCCGGGTCGAAGAACCGCAGGTCGGTACGACCGATCCGGACCACGTCGCCGTCGCTGAGCCGGGTCAGCTCGGTGATCCGGCGTTCGTTCACCCAGGTGCCGTTCGTCGAGCCGAGGTCCACCAGGGACACCCCCTCGCCGGCCAGCCAGATCTCGGCGTGCCGACGACTCAGATGCGGATCGTGCACGACGATGTCGACCGCCGGATCGCGGCCGATCACCTGCGGCTGACGACGCAGCCGGAACCCGAGCCCGCGCATGGGCCCGGCGGCCACTGTCAGCAGCGGCATCAGTTGCGGATATTCCTCCATGGACAGTCGGACCTCCACCCCGCGCGGCCACCCCCGCGTCAGCCTGCCACCACCGGGCGGCCACCTCCACCACCCGGCCAGTCATCACCGAGTAACCGGCCGGACACCTTCCGTTCGACCCTTTCGGTGGACAGGGCACCTGCCTTCCGGCGAAAACTGCTGCTCAGTCCGATTCAACCATCCGCCGCCCAGCCCGCTCGGCCCCGCACCACTCCCCTACCTGTGAGTAATATTCGGGTCTAGACTCCCGTCATGACGGCTCCCCACCGCCCCGGCACCCCGACGATCGAGGGCGGCCACCTGATCTCGACCAACCCGGCCACCGGCGACGAGGCGGGACGCGTACCGGTCGCCACCGGCGTGGAGGTGGAGCGCGCCGTCGCGAACGCCCGCGCCGCCGGCCTGTGGTGGGCCGGTCTCGGCTTCGACGGGCGGCGGGAACGGCTGCTGCGCTGGCGGCGGCTGCTCGCGCAGCGGATGGAGACGCTGGCGGAGCTGGTCCACGCCGAGGGTGGCAAGCCGATCGCGGACGCGCTGGTCGAGATCGTGACCGCGGTGGAGCACGTCGACTGGGCGGCGAACAACGCGCGCCGGGTGCTCGGCGCCCGCCGGGTCCGCTCCCGGCTCATCCTGGCCGAGTTCTCGGCCCACCTGGAGTACCAGCCGTACGGGGTGGTCGGGGTGATCGGGCCGTGGAACTACCCGGTCTTCACCCCCATCGGCTCCGCCGCGTACGCGCTGGCCGCCGGCAACGCCGTGGTCCTCAAGCCGAGCGAGTACACCCCGGTGGTCGGGCAGTGGCTGGTCGACACGTTCGCCGAGGTGGTGCCCGAGCAGCCGGTGTTCAGCGCGGTGCACGGCCTCGCCGACGTGGGCGCGGCACTGTGCCGGTCCGGCGTCGACAAGCTCGCCTTCACCGGCTCCACCGCCACTGCGAAGAAGGTGATGGCGGCCTGCGCCGAGTCGCTGACCCCGGTGCTGTTGGAGGCTGGCGGCAAGGACGCGATGATCGTCGACGCGGACGCCGACCTGGACGCCGCCGCCGAGGCCGCCGTCTGGGGTGCGATGACCAACGCCGGGCAGACCTGCATCGGCATCGAGCGGGTCTACGCGGTGGAGCCGGTCTTCGACGCGTTCGTCGACAAGGTGGTCGAGCGGGCGGGCCGCCTCACCGTGGGCCCCGACGACGCCGACGTCGGCCCGATCACCATGCCCAGCCAGCTCGACGTCATCCGACGGCACATCGACGACGCGCTGACCCGGGGCGGACGCGCCGCCCTCGGCGGCCGGGACGCGGTCCGGCCGCCGTATGCGCACCCGACCGTGCTGGTGAACGTGCCCGAGGACTCCGCGGCCGTACGCGAGGAGACCTTCGGCCCGACGCTGACCGTCAACCGGGTGCGGGACGCGGACGAGGCGCTCGCCCGGGCCAACGCCCTGCCCTACGGTCTGGGCGGTTCGGTCTTCGGGCGGCGTCGGGCGGTGGCGATCGCCCGTCGACTCCGGTCCGGCATGGCGTCGATCAACTCGGCGCTCACCTTCGCCGGCATGTCCACCCTGCCCTTCGGCGGGGTCGGCGAGTCGGGGTTCGGCCGGATCCACGGCGAGGACGGGCTGCGCGAGTTCGGCCGGGCCAAGGCGGTGACCCGTCGCCGGGGCCGGACGCTCCTGCCGTCGACCACCTTCGACCGCACCCCTGCTGACGTGGCCCGTCTCGTCAAAGCGGTCAAGATGCTCTACGGCAGGTGAGCAGGCGGTCCGAAAGCCGCCACTGTCGGAAAGCCGATCATCGTCGGCTTCGATACGGGACAGAGGTTTAGCGTCGGTAGCCGCGACGGTACATTCCGTTAAATGCGCCCCCATCGATTGCGATTCCATCTCGTCGACAAGGACGGCTCATGGGCCGCGCGGCAACGCCAACGCCGCGCCGAATGGCTGGTCCGCACGTTTCCCCGGCTGTCCGAGATGAACGTGATCGACCTTGGTGGACGCCTCGGCACCTGGACCCGCGCGGCCGTCCGGCCGGCCCGCGTACACGTGGTCAACCTGGAGCGACCCGCCGTCGACGTGCCCGAGTGGGCCGAGGTCGACCAGGCCGACGCCTGCGACCTGCCGGCCCACATCACCGGGCGCCGCTACGACCTGGTCTTCTCCAACTCGGTGCTGGAACACGTGGGTGGACACGAGCGCCGGCTGCGGTTCGCCGAGGCGGTGCACACGCTGGCCGAGCGGCACTGGGTGCAGACGCCGTACCGCTACTTCCCGATCGAGCCGCACTGGATCGCCCCGGGCATGCAGTTCCTGCCGGTACGCCTGCGCACTGCGGTCGCCCGGCGCTGGCCGCTCGGGCACAAGGCCACCCACTCCCACGACGCGGCCATCCACCAGGTGCTCTGGACCGAGCTGCTGGACCGGTCCCAGATGCGGCACTACTTCCCGCAGTCCCGCATTCTGATAGAACGGGTCGGCGGCCTGCCGAAGTCGCTGATCGCGGTCCGCACCACGATCCCCCGCCAACGCACCACCTGACCGCGCCGCCGACCCTCAGAACAGGGTCAGTTCGTCGCGCTCGATGCCGCGCAGCCGGTCGTAGTCGACCACCACGCACCGGATGCCGCGATCCCGGGCGAGCACCCGCGCCTGCGGCTTGATCTCCTGCGCGGCGAAGACGCCGGCCACCGGTGCGAGCAACGGATCGCGGTTGAGCAGTTCGAGGTAGCGGGTGAGCTGCTCGACGCCGTCGATCTCGCCCCGGCGCTTCACCTCGACCGCGACCGTGCCCTGGTCGGCGTCGCGGCAGAGCAGGTCGACCGGCCCGATGGCGGTCATGTACTCGCGGCGGACCAGCGTGTACCCCTCGCCCAGCGTCTCCGGGTTGGCGGCCAGCAACTCCTGGAGGTGTGCCTCCACCCCGTCCTTGCGCAGCCCCGGGTCGACGCCGAGTTCGTACGAGGTGTCCTGAAAGATCTCCTCCAGGGTGATCCGCAGTTCCTCACCGGCCTTGTTGACCACCCGCCACACCCCGGGCGCCTCCTCCAGCCGACAGGGCGGGCTCATCCAGTTCAACGGCTTGTAGGCCCGGTCGTCGGCGTGGATGGACACCGAGCCGTCCGCCTTCACCATGAGCAGCCGGGTGGCCGGCGGCAGGTGGGCCGAGAGGCGTCCGACATAGTCCACCGAGCATTTCGCAATCACCAACCGCACCCGACGAGGGTAGCGGAGAGGCCGGGCATCGCCGCCGAGCGGCACTGGCGCGCCGGTGCCATGCTGAGATGGTGCTCGAAGTGCTGACCGGTACCGGCCTCGCCGCCTCGGCGGGGCTCAACGCCTACATCCCGCTGCTGTTGATGGGCGGTCTGGCCCGTTTCACCAGCGTCATCGACCTGCCCGGCGGCTGGCAGTGGCTCGGTAACGACTGGGTGCTGGGCATCCTCGCCGTGCTGCTCGTCGTCGAGGTCGTCGCGGACAAGGTGCCGGTGGTGGACCACGTCAACGACCTGGTGCAGACGGTGGTCCGCCCGACCGCCGGTGGGCTGGCCTTCGGTGCCGGCTCCGCCTCGGAGACGGTGACGGTCAGCGACCCGGACAGCTTCTTCACCGACGGCGGCCAGTGGCTACCGGTCGTCGTCGGGGTGCTGATCGCGCTCGGCGTACACCTGCTCAAGTCCGCCGCCCGGCCGGTCATCAACGCGACCACGGCCGGTTTCGGCGCCCCGGTGGCGAGCACCGCCGAGGACGCGACCAGCGTGGTGATGTCCCTGGTGGCGATCGTGCTGCCGGTGCTGGTGCTGGTGTTCCTGGTCGCGTTCGCCCTCTATCTGCCGTGGTTCCTGCGCCGACGCGCGGACCGACGCCGGGAACGCCAGGCCGCCCGGGACGCCGGCTTCCGGGTCTGATCCCGGGTACGCGGGGCAGACCGGTTGCGTAGTGGATCTACGCTGCCCCGCATGACGTACCACCCGACTCCGGTCCCGCCCCGCAACAACCGCCCGCTGCGGATCGTGCTCGTCGTGGTGGGGGTGGTCGTCGCCCTCTGCTGCCTGGGCGGTGCGGTCGGCGGCTGGTTCCTCTACCAGACCGTGCAGGACGCGGTCGGTCCGGCCCGCAGCGCCACCGGCGAGTATCTGGACGCCCTCCGGGACGGCGACCACCAGCGCGCCTACGACCGTCTCTGCCAGCGGCAACGCGACGAGGTCACGGCGGACGAGTTCGCCCGGCAACGGCAGGCGATGCCGAAACTGGTGGAGTACGACATCACCGGGATGCGGGTCTCCACCAACAACGGCCGGACCACCGGGGCCGCGTCGGTACGCCTGGAGACGGCCAACGGCGAGACGAACGAGTCGATCAGCCTGCTCCGCGAGGACGGCGAGTGGCGCGTCTGCCCCTGAGGACCGGCGAATCGGTCCAGGCCAGCCCTCCGAAAGCCTAAAATTAGGGCAAATCAACGGAGGAGGGTGGGTCATGACCGCAGCGATGGAGATGCCCCGGGTCCAGGAGTGCGTGGTGTCCGCCTGCGCGTACAACCACACCGGCGACTGCAACGCCTTCGCCATCACGATCGGCAGCATGGACCACGCGCACTGCCACACGTTCATCGAGATGCCGGCCGTCCGCGCCGGCATCGACGGCCAGGTGGCCCAGGTGGGCGCGTGCCAGCGGGCCGACTGTCGGCACAACCAGCAGTTGGAGTGCCAGGCCCCGTCGATCAAGGTCGGCCCGGACGCCGACATGGCCGACTGCATGACGTACAGCCACCGCTGATCGGCCTCCGGGTGGCGTCCGCCGGGCGGACGGACCCGGAACTGTGCAGAACCGCACAGCGGAACGACGGTGACGCCCGGGTCCGAGTCGCCCGTGACGGGGAGGAACCACCACCCCCCGGTGCGGACGGCGGACCCGGGCGCCCCGCACACTTGACGGCATGAGTGACGACGTCGCGATCCACGTCCGGGGCCTGCGCAAGGCGTACGGCGACAACGTCGCCGTGGCCGATCTGGACCTCGACGTCCACCGGGGCGAGGTGTTCGCTCTGCTCGGCCCGAACGGCGCCGGCAAGACCACCACCGTGGAGATCCTGGAGGGCTACCGGCAGCGCGACGCCGGTGAGGTACGCGTACTGGACGCCGACCCCTCCTTCGCCCACGGCTCCCGGTCGGGCGAATCCCGCGCACCGGGCCGCTCGGTGCGCGACTGGCGGGGTCGGGTCGGCATCGTGCTCCAGGGCACCGGCGAGTTCGACGAGCTGACCGTGGCCGAGGTGGTGCACCACTTCGCCGGCTTCTATCCCGACGGCGACGACCCGGACAAGGTGATCGACCGGGTGGGGCTGACCGCCAAGGCCGGCGCCCGTACGCACACCCTCTCCGGCGGGCAGAAGCGTCGCCTGGACGTGGCGCTGGGCATCATCGGCCGTCCCGAACTGCTCTTCCTCGACGAGCCGACCACCGGTTTCGACCCAGAGGCCCGCCGCGAGTTCTGGGAACTGATCCGGGACCTCTCCGCGGCCGGCACCACCATCGTGCTCACCACGCACTACCTGGACGAGGCCGAGGCGCTCGCCGACCGGGTGGGCGTCATCGCCGGCGGCCGGCTGGTCGAGGTCGCCGTGCCCGCCGAGCTGGGCAACCGGCAGGACGCGCTGGCCACGGTCTCCTGGCGTACCCCGGAGGGCACGTCGGAGAGCGCGCAGAGCGCGACGCCGACGGCGCTGGTGGCCGAACTGGCCGCGCGTTTCGGTGGCGAGGTGCCCGGCCTGACCGTCACCCGGCCCACGCTGGAGGACATCTACCTGCGGATGATCGGACACTCATGACCACCACCACCCGACCGGACGCCCCGGTCGCCGCCCCCGCCACCCGCCGCCCCGGACCCGGCGGTCTCGCCCTGCGCCAGGGCCGCATGGAGATCCGGCAGTTCCTGCGCAGCCGGGAGTCCGTCGTCTTCACGCTGGGCTTCCCGATCATCATGGTGCTGATCTTCGCGTCGATCTTCGACGGCGACCTCGGCGAGGGTGTCAGCTACACGCAGTACTTCATCACCGGAATGATCGCCACCGGCCTGATGACGGTCAGCTTCCAGAACCTCGGCATCTGGATCCCGATCGAGCGGGACCGGGGCGTGCTCAAGCGGTACCGGGGCACGCCGATGCCGAAGTGGGTCTGGTTCGCCGGCAAGGTGATCATGGTGCTGGTGACCGGCGTGGTGATGACCGCACTGCTGCTCACGGTCTCGGTGCTGCTGTTCGACCTGAGCCTGCCGACCACCGCGACCGCCTGGGTCACCTTCGGCTGGGTCAGCGCGCTGGGCATCACCGCCTGCACCCTCTGCGGCATCGCCATCTCGTCCCTGGCCCGTACGGCACGCAGCGGCTCGGCCGTGGTCACCCCGGTCGCCCTGGTGCTCCAGTTCATCTCCGGGGTGTTCTTCGTCTTCACCAACCTGCCGAGCTGGATGCAGCAGGTGGCGGCCATCTTCCCGCTCAAGTGGATGTGCCAGGGGCTGCGGGCGGTGTTCCTGCCGGAGAGCTTCGGCGCCAACGAACCGGGTGGTTCGTTCGAGCTGACCCGGGTCGCGCTGGTGCTGGGCGCCTGGTGCGTGATCGGCCTGGTGCTCTGCCTGACCACCTTCCGCTGGACCACCCGCCGCGACGGCTGAGGTGCAAGGAAGGGCACCTTGTTAACGCCTGCGGTAGAGCAGGGGTCCCCTGCTAACAACCCGGCAGCCCTCGACGGGCAGCGCCGTTAAAAGGGGTCCCCTGCTATGCACGAGGCGTTAGCAGGGGACCCCTCCTTTCATCCGGTCAGTACGAGTAGAAGCCCTGGCCGGTCTTGCGGCCCAGGTCGCCGGCGGTGGCCATGCGCTGGAGCAGTTCCGGCGGGAAGAACTTCTCGTCACCGGTGTCGGTGTAGATGTTGCGGGTGGCGTTGAGCAGCACGTCCACGCCGGTCAGGTCGACGGTGGCGAGCGGCCCCATGGCGTGCCCGAAGCCGAGCTTGCAGGCGGTGTCCAGGTCCTCGGCGGAGATCACGCCGGTCTCGACCAGCCGGACCGCCTCCATCGCCAGTGCGGTGATCAGCCGGGTGGTGACGAAACCGGCGATGTCCCGGTTGACCACCACCACGGTCTTGCCGATCTCCTCGGCGAACGACTTCGCCGTGTCGAGCGTGGCGTCGCTGGTCTTGTAGCCCCGGATCAGCTCGCAGAGCTTCATCATCGGCACCGGCGAGAAGAAGTGGGTGCCGACGACCGCCTCGGGCCGTTCGGTGACCGCCGCGATCTGGGTGACCGGGATGGCCGACGTGTTGGTGGCCAGCACCGCGTCGGACTTGCAGATCTTGTCCAGCGCGCGGAACACCTCGTGCTTGATCTCCAGCCGCTCGAAGACGGCCTCGACCACGATGTCCGCGTCGGCCGCCGCCTCCAGGTCGGTGGTGGCCGTGATCCGTCCCAGCGCCGCCTCGGCGTCGTCGGTGGAGATCCGGCCCTTCTCCGCGAACTTCCCCAGCGACGTACGGATGCCGTCCAGACCGCGCCGGGTGGCCGCGTCGTCCAGGTCCCGCAGCACCACCTGCCAGCCCGCCTGTGCCGCCACCTGTGCGATGCCCGAGCCCATCAGCCCGGCGCCCACGACCGCGAGTCGACCCGCCATCTGATACTCCCTCGCTGCGATTTCGAGTGTCTTCCTGCACCCTAGTCGGCGAGCCTGAACGAAGGCTAAGGAGGCTCAGATGGTCAGTTCGGGTTCCTCCGGCGCGGTGGCCCGCTCCACCTCGATGCCGAGCGCCCGCAGGTCGGCCACGAAGTCGGGGTACCCCCGGTCGACGTGGTGCACGTGCGACACCTCGGTCACCCCGTCGGCGCAGAGCCCGGCGATGATCAGTCCCGCGCCGGCACGGATGTCGGTGGCGCGCACGGGTGCGCCGGAGAGTTGCTCGCGTCCGCGTACGACGGCGTGATGGCCGTCGGTCTTGATGTCCGCGCCCAGTCGCATCATCTCGTTGGCGAACATGAACCGGCCGTCGAAGATGTTCTCGGTGATCAGGGACGCGCCCTCGCTGAGCGCGGCGAGCCCGATCGCCATCGGCAACAGGTCGGTGGCGAAGCCCGGGTAGGGCAGCGTCACCACGTCCACCGCCCGGGGGCGGTCGTCCATGCGTACCCGGAAGGCGTCCGGCCGCGTCTCCACCAGGCCGCCGGCCGCGACGACCTTGTCCAGCGCGACCTCCAGGAAGCCGGGGTCGAGACCGGTCACGGTCACGTCGCCACAGGTCATCGCCGCGCCGAAGGCCCAGGTACCGGCGACGATCCGGTCGCCCACCGTGGCGTGCCGGACCGGTTGCAACCGGGGTACGCCGACGATGGTGATCGTGGAGGTCCCCTCCCCCTCGATCACCGCGCCCATCCGCTGGAGCATGGTGCAGATGTCCACGATCTCCGGCTCGCGGGCGGCGTTCTCGATCACGGTGGTGCCCTCGGCCAGCACCGCGGCCATGACCAGGTTCTCGGTCGCGCCGACGCTCGGGAAGTCCAGCGTGATCTCCGCGCCCCGCAGGCCGTCCGGCGCGGCGGCGATCACGAAGCCGTGTTCGCCGGAGATGTCGGCGCCCATCCGGGTCAACCCGGAGATGTGCATGTCCAGACCGCGCGAACCGATCGCGTCGCCGCCCGGGTGGGCCACCCGGACGTAGCCGCGCCGGGCCAGCAGCGGCCCGAGTACGCAGATCGACGCCCGCAGCCGGCGGACGAGGTCGTAGTCGGCCTCGACGCCGGGCTGTTCCGGCACGTCGATGGTGACCGAGCGGGACCGGGCCACCCCGCCGACGGCGACCATCGGGTCCACCGGCTCGTCGGCGTCGAAGCGCACGCCGCAGCCGAGCCGGCGCAGCACCTCGCCCATGATGGCGATGTCGGTGATCCGGGGCACGTTGGTGATCACCGTCCGGCCCGGCGCCAGGAGCGCGGCGGCCATCAGCTTCAACGCGGAGTTCTTCGCCCCCACCACGTGCACGGTGCCGGCGAGCCGGGCTCCGCCGCGTACCCGGATGACGTCGACGTCGGCGACCGCCGCGTCACCCGCGTCACCCGGGCCGACCCCGCTGGACCAGCCCGTACCGGCTGTCGGCCGGGTCGGGATCGTCAGGTCCGGTATCCGTAGGCTGTGCGTCATGGCCGTCCACCTCACGCGCATCTACACCAAGGCCGGCGACGCCGGCATGACCAGGCTGAGCAACAACGAGCAGGTGCCGAAGAACGATCCACGGATCGCCGCGTACGCCGACGTGGACGAGTGCAACGCCACCATCGGCATGGCGCTCGCCCTGGGCGGGCTCGACGACGGGTTGCGAGCGGTGCTGGGGCCGATCCAGAACGACATGTTCGACGTGGGGGCGGATCTGTCCACCCCGGTCGAACCAGACCCGAAGTACCCGCCCCTGCGGGTGACCGAGGAGTACGTCGAGCGCCTTGAGGGCTGGTGCGACGAGTACAACGGGCGCCTGAGCAAGCTCGACTCCTTCATCCTCCCCGGCGGTACCGCGGGTGCGGCACTGCTGCACGCGGCGCGGACCGTCGCCCGGCGCGCCGAGCGGTCGGCATGGGCCCTCGTCGCACACGACCCCGACCGGACCAGCCATCTCCCGGCAAAGTATCTCAACCGGTTGTCGGATCTACTCTTTATTCTGGCAAGAACGGCAAATCCGGACGGAGACGTGCTATGGGTTCCGGGCGGAGGTCGTTGACGCTCGGAGCACTGCACCACGTGGAGGTCTGGGTACCCGACCTGGGCGTCTCGATGCGCAGTTGGGGCTGGCTCCTCGGCCAGTTGGGCTGGACCCCTTTCCAGGAGTGGCCGGCCGGTCGGTCCTGGCGGCTCGGCCCGACGTACCTCGTCCTGGAGGAGTCCCCCGCGCTCTCCGGGCGGCGTCATGACCGTCTCGCGCCCGGCCTGAACCACCTGGCCTTCCACGCCGGCCCGCCGGCCGCCGTCGACCGCCTGGTGGCCACTGCTCCCGGGTACGGCTGGACGCTGCTGTTCCCGGACCGCCACCCGCACGCCGGTGGCCCCGACACGTACGCCGCCTACCTGACCGACGGGCAGGGGTACGAGGTGGAGTTGGTCGCCGCCACCTCGTGACCCCCGCCCGGCCGGCCGGGACGAGCCTCGCTCAGCCGGCCACGGCGCGGAAGACCGGGTAGTACCCGCCGGACTGGCCGGCCGCCGTCGGGTGGTAGGAGACGCCGATGTTGGCGAAGTTCAGCGCGTGCAGCCACTTCTCGCCGTAGCTGCAGAGCTGGTGGCCGACGAACTGGGAGCGGACGTCGGCGAACGCGAAGCCGGCGGCCAGGGCGGCGGTGCGGATGATGTCGTTCACCAGGTTGATGCCCTCGTTGATCTTCGTGCGGGAGGTCGCGCTGAGTCCCGCGCAGATCGTGCCGAGCTGATAGAAGACCGGGTAGCCGGTGACCACCACCCGGGCCGACGGTGCCCGACTCCTGATCCCGTCGTAGACGGCCCGGAGCAGCCTCGGCAGGTCGGCTCGGGCCTTGGCCTGTGCCGCGTCGACCGCGGCGACGCATTCCGTGGTGCCCTGGAGCACGCAGGTGCTCATGATGGTGCCGAAGCCGACGTCGTTGCCGCCGACGGTGACGCTGACCAGCGTGGTCCGACTGGCCAGGGCCGAGAGCTGGGTGTTGACCACGCTGGTGGTGGTGGCGCCCGAGCAGGCGACCGAGCGGTACGACGCCGGGCCGACACGGGTCGCGTAGAGCGCCGGATAGGCGGCGGTGCTGCGTTGGCAGGAGCCGCTCTCGGAGGTGTAGCTACCGGCACCCACTCCGGAGGCGTACGAGTCGCCGAGGGCCACGTAGTGGTCGCTCGGTGCCGCCTGGGCGGGGGCGGCGGTCAGGCTGAGGGTGGTGGCGAGGGCGACGACCATGCTTGTGGCAAGCGTCGCCAGACGGGTTCTCCGCACGTCGTTACTCCGGGGTAGCAGGGGGACGTTCGGAGATTGATATCACTAGATATCGATGAAGGGAAGATCTCTAGGCGATTCCACCGGACACCCGGGCGAGATCTGGCACGGATGTGCCACCACCGCACGGGCACGGTGGTGGCGCTGAGGTCGGTTACCGGGACCGGTCAGACGGGCGGGAGCGACACACCGGGACACGGCCGGACACGGCACACACCCGGTGCGTGCCGTTGAGACACGAGATCGATCAGGCGGCGGGCCAGTCCTGCGACGAGGCCAGACGCGGCGAGGCCGCCCCCGGAGGGGCGGCCTCGAGCCAGGAGAGGAATCCGGTGACGGTGGATCGCGCCATGGCGATCTCGACCGGAGCATGTCCGCTGCTACACCGGAGGATGATCCAGTCCGAGGGCATGGACATTCGCTCCTGCCCCTCGGGCAGGCGCCGTCGATCCACGGTCAGCCCCTCGCGGCACAGCACCCGCTTGGGCCGCACCGCGAAACTGACCAGGCGGTACCAGCGGAGCTCGTCACCGGCGAAGCGGCCGAAGCCGGGCGCCCAACCACGGCCGTCGAGCATGGTGGAGGTCCGCACGCTGAGCCGGATGATCCCTCCGCTACGGGTCACCAGCGCCCGCCGGGCGAAGAGGACCAGGATCGCGCCGAGGATCACGGCGACGCCGATTCCGACCCCTTCGACGATCTCCATCGGCGGGTCGGCTCAGTTGCCCTGAGCGGCGGAGGCCCGGGTCGCGGTCTCGGCCAGCACAGTCACGCCCCGCTCGTTCACCGAGAGGAAGCCGCCGGCCACCTCGTAGACGACCTGCTCGCCGCCGGGCAGCTTGATGCGGACCTGGCCGGAGTCGGCGAGCTGGCCGAGCAGGGGCGCGTGCCCCGGCAGCACACCCAGCTCACCCTCGGTCGTACGGGCCATGACCATCTCGGCCTCGCCCGACCAGACCTTCTCCTCGACGGCCACGAGCTGGACGTTAAGGTGTTGTGCCACGCTGTCTCCTTGCTGAGGCGGCGGATTGGGGAAAGTCTAGTCGCGGCCCTGACCTGTGCTTCATGCGGGTGCCGGGAGCCACGCCGCGATCAGCCCTTGTTGACGAACTTGGGATGTTCGAGCAGGAACGGGTCCAGGAGTTCCCGCTCCAGCGCGACGAAGAAGTCGTCCACCTCGGGCTCGAACCGCTCGCCGAGGTAGTTGCCGTTCTGCAGGATCCCGCCACCCGGCAGCTTGATCATCTGAATGTTGCCGGGCCGGATGTCCTTGAGCGCGAGGCCGAAGTCGATCACGCTGTGCCCCCGGCCGCTGAAGATCAACGACTCACCGGCCGCCCGCAGCACCCGGTCCAGCTTCACCGGGTTGGTCACCACGTCGGCGCTGAGCGCCTGACCGGCCATCGCCTTGACGAACTGCTGCTGGTGCCGCTGCCGGCCGTAGTCACCGTCCGGCACACCGTTCTCCGGGTAGCGCTGGCGGACGTAGTCCAGCGCCTGCCACCCCTGCAGGTGCTGCTTGCCCTTCGGATAGATCGCCTGCGGCCCGATGTAGCCCCCACCGCCGGGCCGGCCCTCACGGTGCTTGCCGTCCGGCTGGCGGTGCCGGGAACGGACCTCCCGCTCGATGTTCATCGTGACGCCGCCCATCGCGTCGACGATCTTCTGGAAGCCGGAGAAGTTGATGATCGCACCGGCGTCGAACCGCTCGATGCCGGTGACCTTCTGCGCGGTGAGGGCGAGCAGCTCGAAGCCGCGCGCGGCGTCCGGCTTCCCATCGGGCACCCGGCTGCCGAAGGACATCGCCGCGTTCAGCTTGGTGGTGCTGCCGTTGAAGTTCGCCTTGGGGAACGCGGGGATCTCGACGTAGAGGTCCCGGGGCAGGGAGAAGAGGTACGCCCGGTCCATCTCCTTCGGCACGTGCAGGATCATGATGGCGTCGCTCAGCGGCGGCCGGTCGTCCCGGACCGGGTCGATGCCGACCAGCAGGATGTTGAGCGGGCCCTCGATGTCGCTCTTGGCCTCGCCCGCCGCCTGGTCACCGAAGAGGTCGGCCTTGCCGATCGCCCCCTCGTAACGGGCCATCAGCGCCTCGGCACCCACCAGCGACGTGCCGCTGACCATCATCAGCACCACGCCGAAGATGGTGCAGAGCTTCGCCCACAGCGGTACGCCCCGCCAGATCGACGTCTTCTTGCCACCACGCGTGCCGCGCGTACCGCCCCTGCCGGCCTTGCCCACAAGCTTCTCCGTTCGTCGCGTCCCCGGGAGGTGTACGGGTCCGCGTAGCCGAAAGGTTTAAGTCGTTCGCCGCTCATCCGCGCCTGAGCTGCACTAGACGGTATCTCGGGCACGGCGTGATCGCCGAGCACGGGAAACCGGGCAGCCAGGATGGTACGTCCCGTAGATGAACGAAAGGCCGTCCCGGCGTGAACCGGGACGGCCTTTCTTCGTTCGAACCGAAGGGTCAGCCCTTCATCAGCTCGGCGGCCTTCTTCTCCAGGTCGTCGAGCCCACCGCACATGAAGAACGCCTGCTCGGGGAAGTGGTCGTACTCACCCTCGCTGATCTTCCGGAACGCCTCGATGGTCTCCTTGATCGGGACCGTCGAGCCCGGCACACCGGTGAACTGCTCCGCCGCGTAGGTGTTCTGCGACAGGAAGCGCTCGATCCGACGGGCCCGCTGGACCGTGATCTTGTCTTCCTCGGAGAGCTCCTCGATACCGAGGATGGCGATGATGTCCTGCAGGTCCTTGTAGCGCTGGAGGATCCGCTTGACCTCACTGGCCACCTGGAAGTGCTCCTGGCCGACGAACTCCGGGGCGAGGATCCGCGACGAGGACGCCAGCGGGTCCACCGCCGGGTAGATGCCCTTGTCGGAGATGGACCGCTCCAGGTTGGTGGTGGCGTCCAGGTGGGCGAAGGTGGTGGCCGGGGCGGGGTCGGTGTAGTCGTCCGCCGGCACGTAGATCGCCTGCATCGAGGTGATGGCCTGGCCCTTGACGGAGGTGATCCGCTCCTGGAGCTCGCCCATCTCGTCGGCGAGGGTCGGCTGGTAACCCACCGCGCTGGGCATCCGGCCCAGCAGGGTGGAGACCTCGGACCCGGCCTGGGTGAAGCGGAAGATGTTGTCGATGAAGAGCAGCACCTCCTGCTTCTGCACGTCACGGAAGTACTCCGCCATGGTCAGCGCGGAGAGCGCGACGCGCAGCCGGGTGCCCGGCGGCTCGTCCATCTGACCGAAGACCAGCGCGGTCTTGTCGATGACGCCGGACTCGGTCATCTCGTGGATGAGGTCGTTGCCCTCACGGGTCCGCTCCCCCACACCGGCGAAGACGGAGGTACCACCGAAGTTCCGGGCGACTCGGGTGATCATCTCCTGGATGAGCACCGTCTTGCCCACGCCGGCACCGCCGAACAGGCCGATCTTGCCGCCCTTGACGTACGGGGCGAGCAGGTCGATGACCTTGATGCCGGTCTCCAGCATCTCGGTCTTCGGCTCCAGGTCCGCGAAGGCCGGGGCCTTGCGGTGGATGCCCCAGTGGTCGTCGGCGGAGATGGTCTCGCCCTCGGTGAGGTTGAGGCACTCGCCGATCGCGTTGAAGACGTGGCCCTTGACCGCGTCGCCGACCGGCACCCGGATCGGGAAGGCGGTGTCCCGCACCTCGGCGCCCCGGACCAGACCGTCGGTCGGCTGCATCGAGATCGCGCGGACCAGGTTGTCACCCAGGTGCTGGGCGACCTCCAGGGTCAGCGTCTTCTCGCCACCGGAGAGGGACACGTTCACGTGCAGGGCGTTGAAGAGGTCCGGCATGGCGTCGCGCGGGAACTCGGCGTCGACGACCGGGCCGATGACCCGGACCACGCGACCGGTGGCGGTCGTGGTCTCGGCTGGTCCTCCAGCAGTGGAAACAGTCATCACACTTCACTTCCCGACGCGGCCAGCGCGTTGGCGCCGCCGACGATCTCACTGATCTCCTGGGTGATCCCGGCCTGGCGGGCCGAGTTCATCTCACGCGTGTACTTGTCGATCATCTCTTCGGCGTTGTCGGTGGCGCTCTTCATCGCCCGCCGCCGGGCCGCCGACTCGCTCGCCGCCGACTCCAGCAACGCCGCGTAGATCCGCGTGTTGATGTACTTCGGCAGCAACGCGTCGAGCAGTTCCTCCGGGTTCGGCTCGAACTCGTAGTCGGGCAGCAGCCCGGGGGCCGCCTCCGACCGAGGCCGCTCCTCCACCTGCAGCGGACCGATGATCCGGGTCACCGGCGTCTGGGTCATCAGGGACTTGAACTCGGTGAAGACGATGTGCAACTCGTCCACCCCGAGCACCCCGTCCGCACCCGGACCGCCGTCGAGGTCGTCCGCGCCGGCCGAGAACGCCTTGACCAGCGTCTCGCCCACCTCGCGGGCGTCGGCGAACGACGGCTGCTCGGAGAAGCCGGTCCAGCTCGCCTCGATCGGCCGGTTACGGAACCGGTAGAACGAGACGCCCTTGCGACCGACGACGTAGAGCACCGGCTCCTTGCCGTCCTCCTTGAGCCGCGCGACCAGCGACTCCGCCGTCTTGATGGCGTTGGAGCTGTAACCGCCGGCCAGACCCCGGTCGGCGGTTACCAGCAGCACGCCCGCCCGCCGCACCCGCTCGCGCGGGGTCAGCAACGGGTGGTCGACCGACGCGTTGGACGCCAGCGCCGTGAGCACGCCGGTGATGGCCCGGGCGTACGGCAGGGACGCCTCCACCCGGGCCTGGGCCTTGGCGATCCGGCTCGTCGCCACGAGCTCCATCGCCTTGGTGATCTTCTTCATCCCCTTCGCCGAGCGAATGCGTTGACGAAGAACACGTACCTGCGCCGCCATGGCCCGGCCCTAACGCTTCTGGGCCGGCGCTGCGCTGTAGCGGGTGACCGTCTCCTGCTCGGCCTCGCCCTCCAGCGGCGCCGCCGGCGCCTCGTTGATCGTGCGCTCGTCCTCCCGGCCGAGGAAGCCCTGCTTGAACTCCGCGACGGCCGCGTCGAGGGTGGCGATGATCTCGTCGTCCCACTTGTTGTCCGCGATCGCCAGCAGCGTGGCGTTGTGCTTGCGCCGCAGGTGCTCCAGGAACTGGGTCTCGAAGCGCCGCACGTCGCCGACCGGAACGTCGTCCAGCTTGCCCTCGGTGCCGGACCAGACCGCGATGACCTGCTCCTGCACCGAGTACGGCGAGTAGTTCGGCTGCTTGAGCAGCTCCACCAGGCGGGCACCACGATCCAGCTGGGCGCGGGAGGCCTTGTCCAGGTCCGAGGCGAAGGCGGCGAACGCCTCCAGCTCGCGGTACTGGGCCAGGTTCAGCCGCAGCGAACCGGAGACCTTCTTCATCGGCTTCACCTGCGCCGCGCCACCGACCCGGGAGACCGAGGTACCGACGTTGATCGCCGGCCGGACGCCCTGGTTGAACAGGTCGGTCTCCAGGAAGATCTGACCGTCGGTGATCGAGATGACGTTGGTCGGGATGAAGGCCGAGATGTCGTTGGCCTTCGTCTCGATGATCGGCAGACCGGTCATCGACCCGCCGCCCATCTCGTCGGAGAGCTTCGCGCAGCGCTCCAGCAGGCGGGAGTGCAGGTAGAAGACGTCACCCGGGTACGCCTCACGGCCCGGCGGGCGACGCAGCAGCAGCGACACGGCCCGGTACGCCTCGGCCTGCTTGCTCAGGTCGTCGAAGACGATCAGGACGTGCTTGCCGCCGTACATCCAGTGCTGACCGATGGCCGAGCCGGTGTACGGGGAGAGGTACTTGAAGCCGGCCGGGTCGGAGGCCGGGGAGGCGACGATGGTGGTGTACTCCATCGCGCCCGCCTCCTCCAGCTGCCCCTTGATGGAGGCGATGGTGGAGGCCTTCTGGCCGATGGCGACGTAGATGCAGCGGACCTGCTTCGTCGGGTCGCCGGAGGCCCAGTTCTCGCGCTGGTTGAGGATGGCGTCCAGGGCGACCGTGGTCTTGCCGGTCTTCCGGTCACCGATGATCAGCTGTCGCTGGCCACGACCGATCGGGGTCATCGCGTCGATGGCCTTGATGCCGGTCTGCATCGGCTCGGAGACGGACTGCCGGGCCATCACGTTCGGGGCCTGGAGCTCCAGCTCACGGTAGCCCTCGTCGGCGATCTCGCCGAGACCGTCGATCGGGGCGCCGAGCGCGTTGACCACGCGCCCCAGGAAGGCGTCACCGACCGGCACGGAGAGCACCCGGCCGGTGCGCTTGACCCGCTGGCCCTCTTCGAGGCCGGCGTAGTCGCCCAGGACGACGACACCGATCTCGCGGACGTCGAGGTTCAACGCCACGCCGAGCGTGCCGTCCTCGAACTCGAGCAGCTCGTTGGTCATGGTCGAGGGCAGGCCCTCGACGTGGGCGATACCGTCGCCGGTGTCAGCGACGGTACCGACCTCTTCACGGGAGACGTCGGGCGAATAGGAGGAGACGTAGCGCTCCAGGGCGCCGCGGATCTCCTCCGTCGAGATGGTCAGCTCGGCCATCCTCTGCTTCCTTAAGTATCAGGGGCCCGGGATACCTAGTACCGACCGGTCCTCGGGTCGACTGTTATTCCGGGCGCTTCGCGGGGTGCTGGTCAGCGCTTCGCGAGCGCGTTGCGGGTCTCGTTGAGGCGACGCAGGATCGTCCCGTCGTACAGGTCCGAACCCACCCGGACGCTCGCTCCGCCGAGGATCGTCGGGTCAACCGTAAGCTTCACCGCGACCGCCCGGCCGTAGATGGCCGAGAGCTGGTTGGTGAGCCGGCTCTCCTCCTCGGCGGTCAGCGGGGCCGCGACGGTCACGTACGCGACCTGACGGTCACGGCGCTCGGCCGCCAGCTCCACCAGCCGGGACAGCGCGGCGGAGAACGACCGACCGCCGAAGCCGGCCAGTGCCGCCTCCACCAGTCGCACCGTCACCGGCCGTGCCTTGCCCGTCAGGAGCATCCCGATCAGCTCGGCCCGCTGGGCCACCGGTGCCGCCGGGTCGGACAGGGCGTTGGAGAGCCGCCGGTCCGCCGCGACCACCTGGCCGAAGCGGAACAGCTCGTCCTCCACCTCACCGAGTTCGTCGGCGCGGTCCGCGCTGGCGAGCAGCGCCTGCACACCGAGACGCTCGGCACCGTCGAGCAGCTCCGACGGTGCCGACCACCGGCCGGCGACCAGTGCACCGAGCAGGTCGAGCGTGTCCGCGCCGACCTTGCCGGAGAGCACCGAGGTGAGCAGGCCGCTGCGGTCCGCACCCGAACGGGCCGGGTCGGAGAGAGCCCGACGCAGCCGGACCTCCCGCCGCAGCAGGTCCGCCACGGCGAGCAGCTCGGCACCGGTGGTGGCGAGAGCCGTCGAATCGGCGCCCCGGACGTACTCCTCCAGCCGCTGACTCACGGCGGTGTAGGACTCCCGGCTGGCGGCCTGCATCAGCGGGCCCCCGCGCTCTCGAGGTCGGTGAGGAACCGCTCGACGGTGCCCTTGCGGCGGGCCTCGTCGGCGAGCGACTCGCCCACGATCCGGCCGGCCAGGTCGACCGCGAGACCGCCGACCTCCGCGCGCAGCTCGCGCACGATGGTCTCACGCTCCACAGCCAACGAGTCCCGGCCGGCGGCGATGATCCGGTCGGACTCCTCCCGCGCCTTGGCGAGGATGTCGGTGCGGATCGACTCGGCGTCGGCCCGGGCGTCGTCCCGGATCCGTGCCGCCTCGGTACGCACCTCGGCGAGCTGGGCCCGGTACTGCTCAAGCAGCTGGTTGGCCTCAGCCTGCGCCGCCTCGGCGCGCTTGAGGCCACCCTCGATCGCTTCGACCCGCGCCTGGTACATCGCCTCGATGCGCGGCATGACGAACTTCAGCAGCACGAAGCAGAGCAGGGCGAAGGCGATCGTCCCGATGACCAGCTCCTGCCACAGCGGCACGAGCGGGTGGTGCTCCACACCTTCGGCGGCGACAAACATTTCAGACCTCCGGGTCGGGAAGCGGACGGTCAGTTAACGGCGAAGGCGAGCACCAGGCCGAACAGGGCGAGCGCCTCGACCAGGGCGAAGCCCAGGACCAGCCAGGTCCGGTTGTAGCCGGCCGACTCGGGCTGACGGGCGCTGGAGTTGATGTACGCAACGAAGATCAGGGCCACGCCGATCGCGGGGCCGACAGCGGCGAGGCCGTAGCCGATCGTGTTGACGTTACCGCTGATCTCGGCAAGAACAGTCATTGCGGGTATTCCTCCTGTTTGACACGTGAGATCTCACGCGTACCGGTCGTACCTGAAGCTTTGGGCGGGTGCCCCGCGAAAAGGATCAGTGTTCGGTTGCGAGCGCCGATCCCATGTAGTTGGCGCTCAGCGTGACGAAGACGTATGCCTGCAACAGCGCGATCAGCACCTCGAAGAAGGCCATCACGATCGCCATGATGAACGAGAAGATCGAGGTCGCCTGGATGAAGATGTTGTCCGAGGCGAGCAGCACGAAGCCACCGATGGTGAAGACCAGCAGGATCAGGTGACCGGCGAACATGTTGGCGAAGAGACGCACCGCCAGCGTGACCGGCCGGTTGATGAAGGTCTGCAGGAACTCGATCGGGATCAGCAGGATGTGCATCGGCCACGGGATGCCCGGCAGGATCAGGCTCTGCTTGAGGTAGCCGCCCACGCCGTGCGTGCGCATGCCCATGTAGATGTACATCACGTAGGTGATCGCCGCGAGCACGATCGGGAAGGCGATGTGCGAGTTCGGCGAGATCTGCAACCCCGGGATGATGCCGAAGAGGTTGGTCAACGCGATGTAGCAGAAGAGCACCGTGAAATAGGGCGCGAACTTGACGCCCGCGCTGCCCATCTGTTCCTTGGCGATGTTGTCCCGGACCAGGCCGTAGATCGACTCCGCCATCCACTGGCCCTTGGTCGGCACCAGCTTCGGGTTCCGATAGGTGACCATGAAAAAGATGATCAGCAGGCCGACGGCCAGCCAGATCATGAGGGTGAACTTGGTGACGAATGGGCCGGCCACTTCCGGCAGATAGAAGTCCGAGACCCCCGGGGGCCAGGGCAGCCCTTCAGCGGCGACAAGCTGTGCGCTCACCGTGTCATCCTCCGCACTCGACAGACCCGCGTGTGCCGAAACTCAGGCACCGAGCCTCTTCATGATCAGGTAGATCGCTCCGGCTGCGCCGAGCATCATGCCCACGCCGATCCCGATGCCGGTCGGCAGGCCGAGGAGCGTCCCCGCCAACCAGCCGAGGAATCCCCACACGAGGATGCCGGCGAGCAGGTAGCCAAGAACGGCTCCGGCAACGCCTTCCGACGAGTGCTCGTCGGAGCTTCCGCGATGAGGGTTGTCGGCCATGACGAGGCGAACTTTATCAGCCGGGGGTTTCGCGAGTGTGCGGCACCCCCCACACTGCGAGCAGCGTGCGGGCAATCGATACGGCGCCTCAGCCGCGCTCAGCTTACTCCTGCACGGCCCGCCGGGAAGGGGGGCGAAACGCCGGGCGAACACCGGCCGTACGGTCAGTGACCCGACGCCCGGTCGACGGTGGGCAGCGGGGAGCGCCAGGCCCAGGTGGTGTGCGCGACGATCCACACCAGCACGCCCGCGATGATCGCCACCCCCATGTCGGGCAGCCCGGGCCAGCCGGCCTGCGCCACGGCGGCCATCACCACGCCCAGGAACACCATCTTGGTGGCGTAGGTGACCAGCCCCACCGGCATGACCATCTTCGGGCTCACCGCGTCCGCCCAGGCCACCGAGAACCCGGAGACCAGGTAGCTCACCATCACCAGACCGATCCCGGCGGCCACCCCGGCCGCGCCGGTCGGGCCCCGCAGCAGCGCGGCGA